>CAZUCG010000087.1:0-8830 GCA_964619145.1 uncultured Lentisphaeraceae bacterium
GGTTGTTTTTTTTCTATGCAGTGCTATGTTAAGAGAAATTTAGTGGAAGCAATGCCTTTCGCTGGTATTTTTTTGTAATTAACTGCGGTAATAATTTTCTGGCAAATTTATAATTATGCCACTCGGCTTAACGTTTTTAGCTCTTAGGCGACAGGAAAAAGTATTTCCCGCATTATGTTTTTCACTATGATGTGTTCTCGCTATAGTCAGAGACATTCAGGGTGGTAATTTTTCTCCTTTTGGTAAATTTATCAGTTTTATGTTTATTTAATTTATTTTGGCAATCCCAAGAAAACGAGGCAAGAGAAACAACGTATGACGCAAAAAACTCAGCAATATGCTCTCCTGATGGATTTCGAGAATTTCCTCGAGAGTATAAAATCCGACAGCAATTTATCTGTGGGCGAATTTATTTCCGGTTTAGAGCGGCGTCTCGGCAAGGTCGTCTATCGCAAAGCGATAGCTGACTGGAGCAACACCAAATTGCGCAAATTCGCGCCAGAACTCCAGCGCAACGGTGTAGAAATGCAGCATCTTCTCCGCAATCAGAATAAGAATATCGCTGATGCAGTCCTCGCTATCCAAGCGCTGGAGTGCCTGCATACCCATACCAATGTCAATGGCTTTATTTTAGCTACCGGCGAAGCCGACTTATTGCCCTTGGTTACTCAATTGAAAGCTTTTGGCAGTACTGTCGTTGGCTTGACTGGTGAAGCCTCAGCGAATAATCCTTGGACGCGTAATTGTGATGAGTATATCCAGTTTGCTGGCAGTGCAGTCGCCCCTGCTACTGCTAGCACTGCTGCCGTTCCAGCCAGTGCTCCCCGTAGTTCCGGTGGCAAAGGCGCGAGCACCCCGGCCATTCCAGCAGCGGAAAAAAGCGCCCTGATGGCTTTTTTCAAAGAGCACATCAGCACCAATGGCCTAATGCTGATTGATTTGGAAGCCAAGCTCAAGGAACATTTTCCGGATTTCACTCCTGAGCTCGTGCATTGCCGCAATTTATCGGAGGTAATCAAGGCGGTTGGCGGGAAGCAATTCCAAATTGCTGATACCGAAGAAGGCGTAATTGTCAGCAGTGCCGGCGAGCGCAATGCCTCGCCATTGCCGTTGGAAGAATTGCGCCGCCTGAATTTTGCCGATTATATGCAGGTCACCAGGTGGTACATCGAAGACGGGAATATCCGCGATCGGGTTTTGCACAATATCTACGCTCTGTTTGAGGACAAGGGCCGAGTCTTGACTAATGATGAATTGCATAACTTGGTCGATCCAGAACATATCGTTGACGAGCGCCCTTGGCACGGCACGATTTTTTCCTTGGTTTACGGCGCTTGTTTGTGGGAGAGTCCTGAGGATTCCAACATCCCGTTGCCGCGCCGCCATTTGGCATTGTTCCGCACGGTTAAGGACGAGGAAGATTTCTTGATCCGTTATTATACCAGCCTTTTCCATAAGGCCTTTACCGAACGCCCTGATTTAACTGCTCGGATGTGTGCTGAGTTGATGCATCCAGATTCGGTGGAAGAGCATATCCCGCTCTACGAACAAGTGCTGCAAGAATTGAGCAAACGACATTAGGCATTATCGCTTGATGCACAACAGCAAGCTGAACAGGTGGACCGCAATGGCAGTGGCGCTGAGCGCCACGCTGTTGTTGTTCCTGTTCGGCTGTTTTTTTGGCAGCAAAGAACCCCCTAGAATGGAAAAATCAGCTGAAAATTTTGTTTACAGTTGTTCGACAGAAAGCTTACAAGGCTTGTTACCGGAAGTGCGGTCTGCCTTGGAGCGGGTCGCGCTTGCCTATCACCAGGCGGAAGGCGAACGCATCCGGGTCAGCAGTGCCAAACGTAGCCTTCGCCATTGTGCAGAGTTAATGGCGGCATTTGAGCAATCGCAGTTGGAAGGTATGTACTGCCGTAATGGCTATCCCGATTACATTCGCGAGCTGGTAGCGGCTCGGCACAAGAAGGACGCGCCCTTGACAGGCGAAGAGGCATATCAAATTTTGTGCCAGCGGCAGTATGGCTACATCTCCTGGCACTTGGTCGGCGGTGCGGTTGATATCGCCCGGGGAGTACGGAACCAGGAGTTACTGAAGCGTCTATTGCAAGAGAATAATTTTTCCGTCTTAGACGAGCAAGAGTTCGGCATCCCTTGTTTTCATGCTACCTATAGAGGTCTGGCCAAAACTATCGTCAGGGAATAGGGTATGTCTGTTGATTTAGCCGTCATATTGTCCGACCTTACTACACCGCAATTAGCTGCCGTAACCCACAAGGATGGCCCGATGCTGGTTATTGCCGGAGCTGGCTCAGGCAAGACTCGGGTGGTGACCCGCCGACTGGCCTGGCTGGTGTCCCAAGGCGTCTGGCCAGCGCAAATTCTGGCTATGACCTTTACCAACAAGGCGGCGCGTGAGATGCGGGAGCGCGTCGATGCGCTTTGTGGTCGGGCATTGCCCAATGTCGGGACTTTTCACGGCCTCTGCGCGCGTTTCTTACGCCAGGATATCGAGCGCGGGAATTTCGGGCGTAATAAAAATTATGTCATCTATGATAGCAGCGAGCAACAGACGATTATCAAACGCTGTCTTTCGCAATTACCGCAACGCCAATCAGGGATGCTTCACAGCAAGGGTATTTCTGCCATAATCAGCAAAAGCAAGAATGACTTCTGCAGCTTTGCCGAAGCCATCGAGACCTTTGACTGTGCTGTGCCGGATTTAGCGCTTAAGACCTGCCAGCTCTACGAAGAAACTATGCAGTCCTGTAATGCCGTGGATTTTGATGATTTGCTGCTATTTGTAGTCAAGATGCTGCAAAATGATCCCGCTTTGCGTGAGATTTATCTGCATCGGTACCGTTATTTGCTGATTGATGAATACCAGGACACGAATCATTTACAATACCTGCTGATGCGCTTGTTGACCTCCCCACAGGAGAATGTCCACGTTACCGGCGATCCAGACCAATGTATTTATTCTTGGCGGGGTGCGAATTACCGTAATATAATGGATTTCAGCAATGATTTCCCCTCGGCAAAAATTGTCAAGTTGGAGCAGAATTACCGTTCCACGCAAAACATTATCGAGGTCGCCAATAGCCTGATTGAAAACAACCAGCACCGTTTTGCCAAGAGTCTATTTACTCAGAATGAAGAAGGGAATCGGGTGGAAGTAATTCGGGTGTCTGCCGATCGCAATGAGGCGACTTGGATTTGCCGGACGATGCAAGCGCTGATACAGCAAGGCAAAGCCGATTGCTGGCGGGAGATGGCGGTTTTTTATCGCACTAACAGCCAGTCGCGGACCCTGGAAGAGGCGCTGATGCGTTTCAATATACCGTATCAAATTATCGGGGGGGTGCGTTTTTATGACCGTCGGGAAATCAAGGACTTCCTGGCCTTCCTACGCCTGAAGGCCAATGATTGCGATGTCTTGGCTCTGAAACGCGTGCTCACCTGCCTTAGTTTCGGCATCGGAGCAATCACCCTGGAAAAAATTACCCAGGCGGCCGAGGAGCTTTCAATAACGCTCTTCGCCTATCTTTGCAGTGCCGATTTCTGCCAGCAGTTCGGCAAAGGGCAGGGCAGTAAAGCCCAGAATATGCGTAAATTCTCCGAGTGGTGCCGTGCCTTGCGCGACATAGCCGAGGAATCGTTGCCTTTGCTAATCTCCGGCATCCTGGAGCATTCCGGCCTGACCGAGATGTTGAAGAAAGAGTATGATGGTAGCAATGCTGAAAGTAGAGTCAATAACTTGGATAGCTTGCTGAGCCGAGTCTATGATTTTGCCGAAGAGAATCCCGAGGCAAGTTTGTCGGATTTTCTGGCCGAGGTGGCGCTGGTGGCAGATGTCGATGCCCACGACCCGCAGGAAGACAGCGTGGTGCTGATGACTTTGCACAGCGCCAAAGGATTGGAATTCCCCTTCGTGTTTATTGCTGGAGCAGAGGAGGGATTGTTGCCCCACCAGAATGCCGATGACTTGGAGGAGGAGCGACGATTATTCTATGTCGGTATAACCCGGGCCCGTAAAAATCTATATATCCTTTGGGCGTCAAGCCGGTTCTTTTTTGGCAAGACAGATAACTACCGTATGCCGAGCAGTTTTTTGCAGGAGTTGCCTCCTGGAACCGTTACCTACCGACAGGAGAAGGGTGGGACGTCAGCACGATATTCCCCCGGCCGCAAGAATTCTCTCCAGTCAGCGCGACAATTCGCAGATGACATAGAGGAGGAACCACCCCAATTTTACGACGATGTGATCAGTATTATCCAGGATTGAGTGTGGGTTTAGGCGCTATTTTATTCAGCTATTTTAGTCTAAGCTCTAATGCGTGTGCCCTTATGGTTCGCGAAAAGATTCATCAAGGCCCTTAATCAGTGGATAAAGCAGGAATTCAATGATTCGACGACGCCCGGATTTGATTTCCGCGCTGGCTTCCATACCTGGAATCAGGCGGAAGTTATTATCCGTCTGCTGTAATTGTCCTGCTAAGCTGAGATGCACGCGATAATAGGTCGCACTAGCGCCCGCGTGTTCCCCTTGGGTACGCTGAAAAGTATTGGCGGAGATATTTCTGACCACTCCCTGCAGTGTGCCGTGCTTCTGGAACGGGAAGGCGCTGAGCTTGATCCGGGCACTCGAGCCGACCTGGACCCGGCTGATGTCCTGAGGCCGGACTTCCACCGCAATTTCCAACGGGCTGTCCAGCGGGACGAGGGTAATGAGCGCTTCTGCTTCGCGCACCGCCGAGCCGACCGAGAAGGCCGCAATTTCATAAACGATGGCATCGCAGGGCGCCCGCAGCTGGACGTAGGAGATAAGCTGTTTGGCCTTGCTCAATTCCTGCTGCAGTTGCGACAGTTCCAAGTTCAAGGCGAAGAGTTTTTCGGCGATGCCATTGCGCCATTCCTCAACAAAGGAGTTCCGTTCTGCCAACAGCGATTGGCGTTGGTGTTCCTGCTCATCCAGGGATAACCGCAGCCGATTGACTTCAGATTCGGTCTGCATCCTGGTCATCGAGACTTCCAGCATCTCTTTCAAGGAGACGATCTGCTTTTCCCGCAAATCCGTATACATACCCTCGATCTTTTGCACGCTGTCCAGGATTTCCCGTTGCTTGAGCAAACTTTCGCGGGTGGAATGCAAGGCAATCAGCAGCTGTTGCTCCCGCTCAGCAAAATATTTCTTCCTCTCCGCGAAGTACGTCTGTCGCTGGTTATAGATGGCGATTTGCCAGCTGGCATTATCGTCTAGAATTGCCGCTGGCTGGAAAATCAGATTTTTGAATTCGGCATTATAGCGTCCGAATTCCATTTCCCGGGAGGTGATTTGCGCCTCCAGGCGTTCGGCGTTGGCCAGATTTATTTCCGAGTCAAAAGTAATCAGCTCCTGGCCTTTTTTGACTAACGCGCCCTCGCTTACTTCGATGCTCTTGATAACCGCGCGCTCCAAGGGCTTCATCACAATATTGCGGTCAGCGACGATTTTGCCTGTTCCAGTAACGACGACATCTACTTTGCTGAAGTAGGCCCAAGTCACGACGGCGACAACTGCAAAGAGCCCCCAGAGGATGCCGATGCGGCCATACCAGGGTAATTTCTCATATTGAATTTCCAAGGCGTCGGGTTGGAATTCAATGGCCGCGTTGGCCGGTTTGCTATCTTTGGGCATTATGATATTCCTTGTCGTCGGAATCGGCAGGAAAGGCGGCAAGCAGAGCAACTCCTAGTAATTCCGCATTTGTTGGCGCCAGAATTCGCGGTAAATTCCTTCTTTGGCCAACAGTTCCTGGTGGCTTCCCAAGGCTGCTTGTTGGCCTTGCTCAAGAACTAGAATTTGCTGAGCTCTGGCGACCATACTCAGGCGGTGGGAGATGATGATGACAGTGCGCCCTTTGGCAATGGCAGTGAGGTTATTCTGGAAAATATTCTCGCTTTCAGGGTCGAGGGCGCTAGTAGCTTCGTCAAAGATAAGAATGGCCGGGTTGGTTAATAGCGCCCGGGCGATAGCCAGACGTTGGCGTTGGCCACCAGAGAGATTGGCGGCATTCTCTTCCAAGATAGTATCATATCCTTGCTGTAAGTTCACAATGAATTCATCCGCACCGGCCAACTTGGCGACGTAGATGACTTCCTCGGTCGTGGCACTGGGCTTGGTCAGGCAGATGTTTTCTCGCACTCGGCCTTGAAAAAAGTAATTGTCTTGCAACACTACGCCGATGCTGCCGCGTAAATGAGATTTTTCAATTTCTCGGATATCGATGCCGTCAATCTTGATAATGCCGGAGAAGGGCGGATAGAGGCCCTGGATAAGCTTGGTCAGGGTAGTTTTGCCAGAGCCGGACCGGCCGACAATGCCTAAGCTGCAACCAATGGGGATTTCCAGAGAGAAGTTTTTGATGACCAGCGGTAATCCCGGCTGATAACAGAATGAGACATTGTCAAAAGTTATATTGCCTCGCAGCGGTTGCCGGACTCGGCCGGCGTTGCTCTCCTGAGGATTATTCATCACCGCGCCTAGCATTTTGACCGATAATGCGACTTGCTGGTATTCGTGAATTAGTCCCACTAACTTCACCAATGGGCCAGTGACCCGCCCGGACAGCATCTGGAAGGCGATCAGTGCGCCGATGCTGATCTGGCCCTTGAAGACCAGCATTGCGCCATACCAGATTACCGCGATAGTCATCAGCATCTCCAGGGCCTGGCTGATACTGCGGGCGGTCAGGGAAATGCGTCCCACTCTGAAGTACGCCTTGATGGCAGCAGCGCTGGTATTGCTCCATTTGCGTTCTTCGACCGGCTCCAAGGCTAGCGATTTAACCGTCTGAATGCCGTGGATCGCCTCGACTAGACGGCTTTGCCGTGTTCCTTCAGCCTGATATAAGGCGCTGAGGCGATGCTGGAAAGGCTTGATCAGTAAAGCGATGGTCAAAGCCATAACTGCTGAGAAGCCCAGCACAATCAGGGTGAGCTGAACGCTATAGAGTAGCAGGAACGGTATGAAAATAACTAGCGAGCACAAATCCAGCAACGTAAAAAAGAGATTCCCGGCCAGAAAACCACGGATTTTCTCAGTCTGTTGTAAATGCTTCAGGAGGATGCCCGAAGGAACTTTTTCGAAAAAATTGATCGGCAATCGCATCAAGTGCCGGAATGTCTTGACTGCTGTAGCGATATCTATTTTATTGGTAGCAAAGAGCAAGAGATGTCCCTTCAGGTATTCCATCATCGCATTGAAGATAATGGCGGCAATGACTCCTATGCCCAAGACATTCAAAGTGGAGAAACTCTGATGCACTAATACTTTGTCAACCACATTCTGAAAAAATAATGGCGTAGCCAGGGCTACTAATGTAATCAGCAGCACTGCGATAGCAATCTGGAAAAAGACTCCTTTCAGCTTTAGGAATTCCGGGACGAACCACAGCAAACCGAAAGGCCGATTCTCGTCGCTCAAGCCATACTGGCGTTTAAGCAGCAGCCCTTTGCCGGTATATATCTGTTGATATTGTTCTTGCCGCAAGTAGGAGAATTGCTCGCCAGGATGCTCGCTCTGATATTCCGGATCGACTACCACCAGCTCCTGTTGTCTATCCTGTTCACGCATCCCGCAGAGTACAGCGTAATGGCCATCTTTTTTTTGGCCGATAGACGGGAAGGCCTGTTGTAAGTTGACCAATGTCTCCCATTGGAGTTTAATCTGCTTGCACTTAATCTGGAGATTTTCCGCCATTGCGCGTAACGTTTGCGGCTCGACTTCTTCTTCTTCGCCGACAGCGTAATCGTGCATCAAGGTGGGCAAATCTACATTTACTTCGTGATGCCGGGCAATGGCGCTGAGGCAGAATAAGCCGCTCTGGCGGCGATTGTCTATTTGCTGCAACTGACGAAACACAATCAGCCGATTGCTCAGTTTGAGCAGTAGGTCAGCGGTTGCGAGATTCGTCACCGCGATCTTGTCGTTATGCTGAGCAATGACCTTGATCGACTCTTGCTTCTGCAATTGCTGCAAGTGCGGCAGGCAGAGCCATTGGCCATCCAAGCATTCGAGCAAGGCCGGGCCGGTGTATGTTTTTGCAGTCTCAGTAGCATTGCTGACGACTTCAGGCGCCAAATGCAAATGCTTGGCCAGTGTCAATAGCGCTGCCAGAGAATCCTGCTGGTAGCTTGCCAACAGCGCAGGCGTGACCAGAGCCGAGAAGTTGATTTCGCGGCGGAAATTCCCGGTCAGTTGTCGCAGGCATTCTATTCCCGATGGCAATGGCATAAAGAGGGTGCTCGGTTAGTAGATTGAGGTCGTTAAGAAACGTTGGTCAAGTGCTATTGCGCCGCTGGCGGAGTCGCTACTGCTGTTTTTGCCTGTATTTTCACGATACGGTTAGTAGTCAAACGACGGACCTGCAAGCTGAGAGTTTGTTTGTAAAGAATTGATTTTTCGAATTCCTTGACATTATGTACGGGCTGATTATCGACACTGAGGATGATTTCATAAGGCTTCAGGCCACTGACTGAGGCGGTGCTGCCGGGGATGATGGCGGTGATAACCAGCCCGGGCGACTGCTGGTCCAGTCGGAAGTAATCGTGGACCTCATAAGTCATTTCGGCGACAGTAAGACCGAAGTCTTTTGCCGTATAGCGTGGCGCGACTTCAAAATATGGCGGAGATTCTTCCAGGATAATGCTTTTTTCGCTTTGTTCACCTTTGCGAAGCAAACCGAAAATCGCCATCTTGCCGATGCCGATTTTACTCAGTAGTCTGGTAAAGTCATTTACTACCGATGCCCAGGGTGTCGGGATCTCAGAAAAATATCTCTCTGGC
>CAZUCG010000088.1:0-8773 GCA_964619145.1 uncultured Lentisphaeraceae bacterium
GCCTAGTGGAAAGACAAGCTTCTTCCCTAGGTCCCAACTTCAGGACGTGACCAAATAATTATTATCTCCTCGACTGCTACTGCAGGCGGCTCTGTCGGCGCGGGTCGAAGGCATTGCGCAAGCCCTCGCCGATAAAGACTCCCAAGAGCATAACGATGAATAGCGTCAGCGAGGGGTAGAGAATCAACCACCAGGCCCAACGCTGGCTCTGTGCTTGCTGTAAGAGCTGTCCGAGGCTGGGAGTCGGCGGCGGTAGCCCAAAGCCCAGATAATCGAGAGCCGCCAGTGAGCCGATGGCACCGACCAGCGAGAAGGGGAAGAAGGTGATCAGCGGCACCAGGCTATTGGGCAAGATGTGGCGCCAGGCAATTTTCCAGCCCGGTAAACCTAAGCAACGGGCGGCCTCCACAAATGGCAATTTCCGCAGCCGGAGCATCTCTGCTCGCATATAATACGATATCCCAATCCAATTAAAGATAGCATAACAGAAGATCAGCAGCTGGAAGCTCGGCCCATAAATTGAGCCCATCAGGATCATAATATAGAGGAAGGGCAAGGCGCTCCAGATCTCAATCAGCCGCTGCCCTAAAATATCGACCCAGCCGCCGAGATACCCCTGCAGCATCCCGGCTATGCTGCCAGCTGCTATCGAGCAAATGACTAGGATCAGCCCGAAGCTCAGCGACGAGCGCAAGCCGTATAAGATCCGGGCGAAGACATCTCGGCCCGCGTCATCCAGGCCGAGCCAATGGCCCTCGACTGGCCGAAACGGGAAACGCACCGCTTCGCGTTCGAAGCTCAATTGCATCTTCTGACCCCGGTAAACTACTTCCTGAGGCGGAAATGTCTCGCCAGCCGCCAGCTGCGCTTTGGCCACCAGGATGACTTGCTTGATGTCTTCCGATAAAGCCGCGTAACTCTGCTGGTTGAAACGCGGCTGCGCGCTGGTAGAGTCGAATTCCCAAGCCAGAGAAGTGGTGTCGTCTTCCTGCTGACTACTGATGGTCAGACGCACCAGCCGTGGCGGCGAACTGCGAGCCGCACTGGCAGACAGGGAAATTTGCACTGTCGGATGACCTTCCTGACCAGGACAGAGGTAGCTTATAGCCGGAAAAGCAGCGCTTGACTGGAAGCGCTCGCGTAGGCTGTCGAGCAATGCCGGAGGTAGTACCCAGAAGTCCGAGAGCGTTTTGCCGCGGCCATCCGGCCCACTCTCGGCATAAAAGGCCTGCATCCCGATATAGCGGGTGATGCTTAGTTGCTCGTTGACGCTGATGCCGCCGAGCTTAGGTATGGCAGTCAGCCGGCAGCTGGTGCGTAAATGCTCCTGCAATTCAGCAATGGAGACGATACCCAAGGGGTCGTTGGCTACCGGTGCCCATACCATCCAAGAGCCTTGTTGACGGAAGGCGCTGTCTTGTGATAGCTGGCGGTAATCTGCCCGCGTATCGGGGGCGCCAGGCGTAAATGCACTTTGCGGATAAAAGCGACAGAAGGGGAAGTACCAGCGGCCTTGATGGCGAATCAACAGCGGATTGCCATTGCAGATTAGTTCCGCCCCCAAACTGAGGATAAAGAGGGCCAATAACAGGCATAGCGCCCACCAAGCCCGCCGCATACCGCGGAAGCGCTGCCAGCGTTTTTTGCTAACTGGATTGAGGGCGAACAACTGTCTCCCTCCTGATTATGCTGCTGGCGATGTCGAGCATTTACACGCCAAATTGATCAGCATACAGCAACCTATTACGATAAAAAAGGAAGCCGCGATTGCAATCAGGTACTTGGCCGGGACATAGCGGGCGATGACGCTGCCGCCGACGGCGGCCAGGGCAGAGGTGCAGATCAATGCCAGGCTTGAGCCCAAAAACACTGTCAGCCAGCAAGTCGGTTTGCCGGAGCTTAATGCCAAAGCAGTCAATTGCGTCTTGTCACCCAATTCTGCCAAAAAAACGACCCCGAAAGTCATACCAAAAAGCTTCCAGTCCATATATCACTCCTAGATTAAAATAAAACTACTAGGCTGTAGCCAGTCAGCTCGTATGTCTCAATAGCTAACCGAAAAATTGTAGAAACGGTTGCTGCCTTCACAGCCGGTCAGACCGACATAAAATTCCTTCGGGAGCGCTATTTCTGAGTAGCCGAAACTTTGCCCGCCGCACTCGACTTCGATAATCGGATGGCGGTCCCCGCCGGGATAAGTGATGCTCACGGTCAGCAGTAGTTTTTCCTTGGGTGGGTAGGTGGCCTTCAGATATCCGGCCTTATACCAGCACGGCTTGTCGTCTTTCATATTGTGGTGCCAGACATTCAGGCCTTGGTCGTAGAGAACAATCTCCCAATGCTGGCGGTATTCTGGCTGGCCTTGGGCATCTTTGCCGTATTCAGGCGCAATGACCAGCAAAGGGGCCATCCGGTGATCAAATGACATCTCGGACTTGATGACTACCTTCCGCTTGGCGCTAATCTTCTTGCCCCAGAGCATCGAGGTGTATGTCTCAGCGGCTTTCTTGTTCAGCATCTCTTCAGCAGTCGCGCCATCCGGGATTTGATTGGTAATATGGTCTTCGGCCTGAACCCAAGCGCCAAAATGCTCCCAGCGCGGGCTCTTGATCAGTATCCACTCTTCGGCCTTCCAACCCTCAGGCGTGAAATCGCAATTGAATTCCTCAGCGCTGAGGCTCAGAGCAAACAGCAACAGCATTAGGGTATAAATTCGGGTCGTCATAGTCAGTTCCTTGTTTTCGTTGATATTTTATACAGCAAGGGTGCTTTAATGATTCGTCTCTAACTCCAGGTATATTGTTCTACTGAGCATTTCGCTGGATTGAATTTTTTTGCTCATCTCGGCCAGAAGATGGGCAATATAACCTTAGTAAAAACAAAGCGCCATAGATTCGACTGTTGTTAAAATGCTCCTAGCATAGCAATTTTTACCAAGTTGTATGAGGGCTTGGCTGGTATTCAGAAAGGTGCTTTAAGAAGGACTGTCGCCGTCCTGCGGTTGGGCGAAGAGGGCGCTGAAACGTAGCGTGTTCACTTTCCAGCGCCAGGTGTCAGTACAGCGATGCTGCAACCAAGTGTAAGCAGAATTTTGTTCAGGCAGTTGACTGAGGTCCAAGATGTCACGGTCACTGCAGCGGCACAAGACGGCCAAACAGTATTTTTCCGGAAAAAGCCAGCCTAAATTCTGTTTTGCCCGCCCGAAGACTTTCATCAATTGGTATTGCCTGAGCAGCAGCCAACCGACAATTACGGCGAAGAGCAGCCAGACAAACCAGATTGGTAGTGCCGCCCAGAAGAAAGTCTTGCAGAGCTGGCTGCCGAATAGTAGCGCGGTAGCCCCCAAGAACAAAAATGAATCGCGCTGGCGCTGGAATATCCCGCCGAAATAGCGGCGAAAGCGCGTAAACGCGGTCTGATAGGCGCAAATTTCTTCAAAAATCTCTGCTTCTAAGCTTAGCCTGGCGACGTGACAGAGCTCGTGCGCCAGCAGTTCTTTGCGCTGGTAAAAAAGCCAGCGGGCTTTTTCGCGGAAGCTCTTCCTGATGATGAACAACGCGAAGAACTCCGGGAAGAAGCAAAATGCCCCGCCGCCAAAGAACAAGCTGAAACGCGGGTCGATAAAAAATCCCCGCACCCAATCTACCCGAAAACAGAAAAGCGAGGCGGTGATTTCGTGTGGCTCCTGGAAGAGTTCTGGCGGTATTTGTTCGTCTTGCTGGACCGTGATGCTCTCAATGGAATATGTTCCCTCATTGGTCAAAGCCTCGGTCAGCTCGGCGTCACGCTGGTTGAGGAAGCGCAGTCGGTCGGCGAGGTCCTGGGCGGACTCCTCGTCGGCACAGAAAATCCCACGTTTGTCGATGGTGGCAAATGCCTCCAAGGCACCTGCCTCCACGCTGGCGATTAGTTCTTCGTCAATTAGCATCAGGCTATAGCAAGGATGGAAAAAACGTTGTAGAGTAATAAGGGGCTGCTGCTGAGCATTACTTCAGGAAGATTTCGATAACTGGCACTTCGGTCTTGGGGGCGACCGGCGGCAAGATCAAGGTCAGTACATCGCTGCTGACGCTGGCGGTCATATGACCGTGCGGCATCGTAATAGGCTCCTGTCGCAAAATTTCGCTGCCGTCGTGCAAGAAACGGGCGAACTTGACTTTGCCTGCTAGTCGTGGCAGATGCAGGAATTTCTGCGGCCAGGAGTACAGATGCAGAAACAGGCGGTTGTTGGTCGAGTTGTAGGTGTAACGGCAATTCTCGGGCTCGGGGTATTCCTCGGGGGCAATCGTGCAGCCATAAATCGAGGGAGAATGGAATTTCATCCAAGAGCCGACCGCTTCCAAAGAGGCCTGCGCGCGATGGTCGAAGTACCCGCGGGCGGTGGGACCGACGTTCAACAATAGGTTCCCGGCCCGGCTGACGTGGTTGATTAACATAGTAATCAAGTCGTGCGGCGTTTTCCAAGTCTGCTCGTCACGGTGATAACCCCAGGAGCCGGAAAATGTCTGGCAGCCCTCCCAAGGCAGCAGCTCGCCATTCTCAGCCCGAATACCTCGAGCAGGCACATACTGTTCTGGTGATTGGAAATCGCCGGCGCCAGGCAGGTCCATACGGTCATCGAGCAGGATGTCCGGCTGCAGAGCGCGAATTAACTTCAGCAACTTCTCAGATTCCCAGTCATTGTGGTCCTTACCGGTGCCATCTTCGCGCGGATAGGAGAAATCAAACCATAAGATGTCGATCTTGCCGTAGTTGGTCAGCAGCTCTTTGACTTGATTACGCATATAGGCGGCGTATTTCTTCTGGTCACGTTTGGCATTGAGCTGCTCCCAGCCGGGCTTGGCGTGCAATGGATGGATGCAGTCAATGCGAAAGTGCGGATGGTGCCAGTCAATCAGCGAGTAATAAAAGCCCACCCGCAGCCCTTCCGCCCGATACGCGTCAGCTACCTCGCGGATGTAGTCACGCTTCGCCTTGTAGTCGGTGTACTTGGAGTCGAACATACAGAAGCCTTCGTGGTGCTTGGCGGTGATTACCAAGTATTTCATTCCTGCATTCTTGGCCAAGCGGGCCCATTCCCGGGGCTCAAATAAATCGGGATTGAAGAATTCTTGATATTTCTCGTACTCATCTGGCGCGATGGACTCGCGGTTCTGGACCCACTCGTGCCGCCCCAGGACGGAATATAACCCCCAGTGAATGAACATCCCGAAACGCGCGTCCTGCCACCAAGTGCGGTCGCCGTGCGGATATTGCGTCGCTTTTGTCATTGTCCGTTTCCTTGTCTTGAGTTTGCTTGAGTTACGCTACCTTACGGCGGCTGGCGCAAAAGACCTAGCCGCAGAAAAATCCGTGTGCTCGCAGCTCTGTCGCTGACAACACACTGCAATAATCAAACTGTACTGCCACTTTTGGGAAAAACAACCTGCCGGCGGCAAAATGCCCCTCCTCGCTCCAGCATCAACGCCAACGGAGTTCAAGACAATATCCGAACCGGGATATTGTCTTGAAAGGTGAGGTAAATACGGCAGAAAATAATCACCCAACCCCCGCGCAATTGTGTCAAATCACTGTTTGCGCAGACATTAAGTGGGCCAGTCAAGCCTAGGACGACCTGATTAGTTGGCCTTTTTGGGCGCCACGTTGATGGCTCCCGACTTCAGGTCTGTCCACAAAGTGCCCTCGCCGGCGTGGATGATCTTCAGCGTCATCGCGGGATTCAAGTTCTCTACCAGCTTTAAGTCGGCCATAATCCCGAGCGCGCCTAATGCCGTGGCCTTCATCTTGCTGCCTAGAGCGAGCTCATTCTGCCGCAGGAAATCCGCCTTGACGTCGGTTTCGCCTTGCAGCTGGTTCGTCTTGGCCTCAATCGTGGAGCGCTCTAGGTTGGTATTTGCGACGTCAAGGTCGGCATTCGCCAAAATCAGCCGCACGGCGTTCTTCTCATTGGCGTCAATTTCCGCGACCATACGTTTGGTGTCCTGCTCGACTTGCTTGCGCTTCTGCTGAATCAAGGCCTGCTGCGTGTTCAAGGCGGCCTGCATCTTGGCGGTCTCCTGCAACGAGATGTTGGTCAGATTTTGCTCTATCGCGATGCTCGAGTCCTGGATCGGCTGCAGGATGTTCTGTGGAATGGCGACATTGCGGATAATGGCATTGTGGATGATGATGCTCTTCGCTTGCATAGTGCTGACCAATTCGCTGCGTAAGTTCTTCTGGAAGGTCTCCCGGCCGTCACCCATAATGAAATCCTGGGCCTTATAACTCGAGCCTTTTAGACGCGAGGCAGACAGAATCTGCGGCAGGATAATCTTCTCGACCACCTGCGGTAAATCGCCATAAAGCATATAAATTTTGGAGACATTCTCTGGCATCAGCTCGAATTCTACCGTCATATCCATCATAATCTTGAAGCCGTCCCGAGAGGGAAATTCCACAAAACTGCTGATGGTGTAAACCACGTCCTGGCCATTATCCAGACTGCCGGTCTGAGTCGCAGTCTCGCTCTTCTGGAAATAACTCTGGCGGGCTTTCTGCTGGACATTCAAGGTATTGGCTGAAATTGCTTGCAATGCGTCGTTGGTGGTCTCAATTTGCTTCTTGACCTCAATAAAACTGCCTTGTTTGCCAGTCACACTGACTTGGTTCATACCAATTTCGATCACATTCACCTGGTAGGCACGGGGATTCAGGTAGTACAATCCAGGCTGTAAGATATCTTTCAGGACGCCTTTTTGGCCCACGGTGGCAAATTCTCCTGGTTCGGCCGCCGCGCCAGTCTGCGAGGTCACCACCCCGACATAGCCTATCGGGATATTGATGGCATCCACGATATCGACTTGATAACCGAGGGGATTCAGCCGGTACAGCCCTGGGCCAAGTACATTGCGCCAGACGCCCTGAGAGTTCTCGTCAGGCGCGATGATCTCGCCTTTCGGCAACGGCAGACCGACCTTCGAGGTCACTACTCCGACTTTACCGATCGGGATATTGATAGCTGGCAGAATCTCGACTTCATACATCACCGGGTCCAGAAAATAACGGCCCTCCGGCAGAATTTCTCGCCAGATGCCCTTCTCGCCACGTTCTACCAGGATGCTGCCCGAGGTGGGGTCTTGGCCAGCTTTGGCGGTGATGACCGCGAGGTGCTCTGGCGGCACATAGAAGCGGCAGAAGAACCACTTGTAGCTGCCGTAAGCCAGCAGTACAAACAGCGCTAAGGCGAAGGTTAATTGGATATAATACTTTTTCATTATTGTTGCCCTCCCTTTCCGGCATTGTCAGTCAGCGGCAAGCCAAACACGCCGCCGCCGTCGTTGGTCAAGATACTCTCGACTCGCGGTGCCAGTCGTTCATACAGTAAGCCCCGCACGTAGGCCGGACCACTGCCAAAGGCCTCGACATTCAATTTCAAAATCTCCACCTCGGATTTATTGCGCGAGGCGATCACAGTCCGTTCGGCCTCGGCGATAGTCAGCTTGGCCTGCGTCTCGGCGTTAACTTTTTCATAATTGATCGATGCGGCTTGCAGTTCAGTCTTGGCCGCGATGACCTTCTCTAGCTTACTCTGCTCCGCGGCAATCTCACTGGTGATCTTCTTGGTCTCGGCCTCAACGATGGCCTTGCGCTGCTCAGCTAGCATATTCTGCTCTTCCAGCTCGGTCGCGGATTTCGCTTGCTCGATCTGCTGCTTGAATTTCTTGGCCTCCTGCTGTGCCAACTCGCGGTTACGGATAATCTCCGCGATCTCCTGCGGTGGGATGATATCTCTGATCAGCACTGAGTTAATAGACACGCCCCAGCTGCGGCAAGTCTCCCGCAAGAATTTCTCTAGGTCATCCTGGAAGATCTGCCTGCTTTCGCCGACGATAAATTCCGTAGCGGTCTTTTTGCTGCCTTCGATGCGGGAAAAGCCGCTCACCGAGGGCAGGATTATCTTCTTCAGGATGTCCTCCATATCGCCGACCTCGTGAGTCAGGCGGGGTGCGAATTCGCTGCTAATATTGAATTCCACGGTGCCTTCCAGGGAGATGCTAAAGCCGTCCATAGTGATAAAGAGGATGGCCTCCTCATCGGTGAATTGGTAGCGCTGGCTTTGGATATTGACAATGGCCACGCTTTGGATAAACGGGTTGATGCGGTGGGTGCCCTCTTTCAGAAAGGTGGCCAGAACGCCTTTCTGGCCGTCATCGACAATAAAGCCGTTGCTGTTTTCCAAGTTATTACCGGTACCAGCAAAGACATCCTTGCCAGTTAAGTTAGTCACTACGCCGACATTGCCGGGCATAATGCGCACATCGGCATAGATTTTCACCTCGTAGGCGAATGGATTGATCCGGTGTTTGCCGGTGCCCAAGACTTCGCGGACAATGCCCTTGTATTCATCTGACGGGGCGATAATTTCGCCCTCCGGTAAGTCCTGGCCGAATTTACGCACCAGCACGCCGAAGGAGCCGGCCGGGATATCGGTGATTTGGCCGATTTGCCATTCCCAGGTATAGGGGTTGCGAAAATACCGCCCTTCGCCCAGGACGTCCAGTTGGATGCCTTGGTATTCCGCGCTCGGCGCCACGATTTGTTCTGACGGCAGCACCTTGCCGGTCTTTTTAATCATCACCGCAATTTGGCCATTCTGTGGTTCGATGCGGCAGCCGAACCAGATAAACAGCCCCAGAAAAACTAGCAACGCCACTATTACCAGGGGCAGGAACGCCAGTACCTTATTCATTTCAATTGACTCCTTTTGCAGATTGTTTTTTTGCCTCCAGTTGGA
>CAZUCG010000089.1:0-8747 GCA_964619145.1 uncultured Lentisphaeraceae bacterium
GTGTGCCTGACTTTGTTTTACAACGGTCGTCGAATGGCTGATGCCCGGCAAATTTCTTCTCTGTCGTTGACTTTGGAATCGTACTGTCAAGTCTTACAGACTCAAAAGAAAGTCTATACAGGATTTTATGAGAGCCTGCCGCCTTATCGCAAGACCTTGCAGAATCTATCTGGTCTTTCCCAGGCAGTGCAGCCGTTGGCAGAAAAGATCGTTAAGCTGAGTAATTTTTCCTTAGGAGAATACCGCCCTTTTGGCGGTGTCGAAGGGCTCGGGGAAAAAATGCAAGGCTCAATTGAGGGCATTGCCGAGTCGTTGCGTTCAACCGAGAAGGCACTCGATAAATTTGACGAGGATGCTCACACGGAAGTCCTGCTGGCGCTTGACCGGACGATTATTGATTTGCGCAAGTTTTCCCAGCTGCTGGGTTCGCAGGCGGTCGCAACTGAACGCTCTGCCTGGCTGTTGCTGGCGGCTGGTTTGCTAGTCTCTTGCTTGTTTTTTCTGCTGGGCTTTGCGCTATTGCCAGAAAGGCAGTCTGCAGATGCTGCGTTGGTTGACGGAAAAAGGTGTGGGATAAGGCCAGCCGATTCAGGGGATGATAACAAATGAGCACGACGGCTGATAAAGCGCTGTTGGGCGTGTTGTGCTGGGAAGCCGGAGTGGCGCCCAGAGGACTGCGGCAACTGGAACTATTACCAGGAAATAGCACCAACCCCGAGACTTACCAGAATCTATGTCGGGTGCATTTCAGTCGCATTAAGGGGGCAAATATCCACACTGTGCTGGAAAATCCGTCGCAAGAGGTGTTGGCAGCGATGATTGCCGAAGCACGCCGGCTGGTGTCGGAAGAGGGCGCAGTGGCGATAACTACGAGTTGCGGCTTTAATGCCATCTTCCAGCCACAGCTTGCCGCGGCAGTCGCGGTGCCGGTGTTCACCTCCAGCTTATTGCAAGTGCCTGCACTGGCGCATTCTACCGGAATGAAAGTCGGTATCATTACCGCCAGTGCTACCCACTTAACTAGCACGCATTTGCGCAACGCCGGCATAACAGCCGAAATGCCGGTGCTGGTCAAAGGGTTGGAAGAATGCCCGCAATGGAAGAAGATTTTTCTCGAACCCGAGGCGGAGCTGGACCTCGATTTGGTCGGTGATTATCTCTCGCAGCTGGCCAGCGAGCTGCGCGCAAAAGAGGGCGTCGGGGCGCTGCTGCTGGAATGTACTGACCTGCCACCGTATGCCGAGCGTTTGCGCCGTGAGACAGCACTGCCGGTGGCTGATTATGTCACAATGTTGCGCTGGCTGCTGCAAGTCGTGCCTGGTCGGCAAACCTGAGTGCTGGCGCGGCTATTATCGACTGGACAACAGTTTGCAGCAGTCAGCTCTCGCCAAAGTGAGGACGGCTATGATTATTCGCCTGCTAGCTAAACCACCTGCGCAGTCGTACGGCGACACCAGAAAAATCACTTGCGGGACTATTGATAATTTTTATCGAGGCATTACAGTATAAGTTTAGCAAAAATGGTTATCTGCCGTTTTGCCACGTCCAATTACTTCGGCAAAGGATAGAATTGTTTATGTCAGAGAGATGCATCAGTTATGAGCCAGCCGCGATTGAAAGCAAATGGCAGCAATACTGGAAAGAGCATAAGACCTTCAAGGCTATTGATTGCGACACTACCCGCGAAAAATTGTATGTCTTGGATATGTTCCCTTATCCGTCTGGTTCCGGATTACACGTCGGGCACCCTGAGGGCTACACTGCTTCTGACATCTGGTGCCGTTTTAAGCGTATGAAAGGCTATAACGTCTTGCATACTATGGGCTGGGATGCATTCGGTTTGCCGGCGGAGCAGTACGCAGTCAAGACTGGCACCCATCCGGCCGTGACGACCAAAAACAATATCGAGGTATTTCGGCGGCAGTTGCAGTCATTTGGCTTCAGCTTTGACTGGGATCGCGAAATTGATACTACTGACCCCGATTATTACAAGTGGACACAGTGGATTTTCAGCCAGCTGTACAAAGAAGGCCTGGCGTACCAATCTGAACTGCCGGTCAATTGGTGCCCGGAGTTGGGCACTGTGCTGGCCAATGAAGAAGTCATCAATGGCCGTTCTGAAGTAGGTAACTATCCGGTTATCCGTAAGCCCATCCGGCAGTGGGTGCTGAAGATCACCGAATATGCCGAACAACTTCTACAGGGCATTGAAGAGCTCGATTGGCCGGAAGGGACTAAGGAGATGCAGCGGAACTGGATTGGTAAATCCACCGGTGCAGAAGTCGATTTCCAGGTACAGGATAGCGATGCGCTGATTCGCGTTTACACTACCCGCCCTGACACCCTCTTTGGTGCCACTTATATGGTGCTGTCACCCGAGCATCAGCTGGTGAGAGAATTGACCAGCGCCGAGCGTCGCGCCGCAGTAGAGGCATACTGCCAGATTGCCAGCCGCAAATCAGACCTCGACCGGACGGAACTGAATAAGGATAAGACTGGCGAATTTTTGGGCGCCTACGCCATTAACCCAGTTAATGATCAACCTATCCCGATCTGGATTTCTGATTATGTCTTGGCCAGTTATGGCACTGGCGCTATTATGGCAGTCCCCGCCCACGACGACCGCGATTTCGAATTCGCCAACAAGTTCTCGTTGCCGGTGGTATGCATTATGAAACCTAGCGCCGCCGAATGTGAGGCCGCCGGGGTACAATTAAACGACGTCCTGGCCGGCAAGACTTGCTGGACGGGTGACGGAGTGCATTTTAATTCTGCCAATCCCGAGCTCTCATTGGATGGACTGAGTGTCGAAGAGTCCAAAAAACAGATGACTGATTGGCTAGAAGCGAAGGGCGTGGGGAAGGGCAGCGTGAATTACAAACTCCGCGATTGGCTGTTCTCGCGTCAACGCTATTGGGGTGAGCCATTCCCGCTGTTGCATTGTCCGGATGGCAGTGTCAAGCTGTTGCCCGAAACAGAATTGCCGGTAGTACTGCCTGAATTGGACGACTATAAGCCGACTCCAGATGGCGAACCACCGTTGACCCGAGCTAGCGAATGGCTGAAGTATATTGACCCTGAAACTGGCCAACATTGTCTGCGGGAGACCAACACAATGCCGCAATGGGCCGGTTCTTGTTGGTATTACTTGCGCTACCTCGACCCGCATAATCAGAACGCCGCTTGGAGTCCGGAAAAAGAGAAATACTGGATGCCGGTTGATTTATATGTGGGTGGCGCAGAACACGCTGTGCTGCATTTGCTGTATTCTCGCTTCTGGCATAAAGTGCTCTACAAATTGGGCCTGGTCAGCCATCCCGAGCCTTGGAAGCGCCTGATTCACCAAGGGATGATTCTGGGAATCTCCTACAAGGACCAGCGTGGCGTCCTAGTCCCCAACGATTTGGTGGTGTCGCGTGACGGCAAGCATTTCCACTCCGAGACGGATGAGGAATTGACGCTGCTGCCGGCCAAGATGTCTAAATCACTGAAAAATGTAGTCAATCCTGATGACATCATCAAGCGTTATGGCGCCGATGCGTTCCGCCTTTATGAGATGTTTATGGGGCCATTGCGCGAAGTCAAACCCTGGAATACCGAGGGTGTCGAGGGCGTTTACCGATTCTTGCATCGCGTCTGGAAGCTGATTGTCAATACCCAGACAGGTGAACTCTGCGAGGAAATTAGCGCTGAACCTTTGCCGGTCGACGCCGAGCGTCTGTTGCATCAGACCATCAAGAAGGTCACGGAAGATATTGAGAGCCTCAGTTACAACACTGCTATCAGCCAATTGATGATTTTCGTTAATGAATTCAGCCGATTGCAGAAACGTAACCGCCAGGCGATCGAGACGCTGGTGCTGCTGCTCAGCCCGATGGCACCGCATATCGCCGAGGAGCTCTGGCAGCGGCTGGGCCATACTGATACGCTAGCTTATTCACCTTGGCCGCAATTCGAGCCAGAAAAACTAAAAATTGCCAATATCGAGATTGTAGTACAAATCAACGGCAAACCGCGAGTGCGCCTGCAAATTCCTGCCGCTGCCAGCCAGACAGAAATGCTCGAGTTGGCCTTGGCCGATGCCGCGGTACAGGAGCAATTCGCGGGGCGGATGGTCGTGAAAAAAATTGCCGTGCCGGGCCGGTTGGTGAACTTTGTCCTTAAATGACGACTAGGGGATGCCAGTGGCCGAATACGCCTGTATGCTCATTAACACAATTCACCCGACGTAAGACCTTGCCGCTATGCCTATCCTGCGCAAAAAAAAGCTCGTCTTTCTAGTGTTGCTGTTGCTGCTATTGTTGCTGTCATTAGGTGCGATGGGCTATTTTATGCTGATCCACAGCTATCGAAAAGTGGAGTATTACACTTTGGCTAGGCAGGCATATCAGAATGGAGACCTGGGAAAAGCAAAGTCCTTGATGATCCAGGAAATCTCGCAAGACCCCAACAACGAACAGGCGATCACTACCCTGGCTGGATGGCTCGACCGAGAAGGGAGTTTTTTTGCGGCCGCCCAGCTTTGGCTGCGAGCAGTTAATCTAAATGCTTTCAAGGTGGAATATACGCACAACGCTCGCTCGTCGCTGTTTCTCAGCCGCAATTTCGAACAGTATTATAGCGCCTGCAGCAATGTCAATGTCAAGGTCCCGCTGACCAAACCGGAAAAATTGCAGTACGCATATTCTGCCTTCAATTTAGCGAAGGTCAATGAAGCAAGCAATATCTTCCAGACTGTAGAAGGCGAGTCTGTTCTCGCTTTGCCCTTGGCACAGTTGTTGGCAGTTTTTTTGCCACTAAAAGAACCGCGGGACCAAGCCCTGGAGGAACAGCAAATTCGCGCGCTGTTGCCTGCGCTGACAGACCAATTCATCCGCTATGAGTGCCTGCTGTGGTTGCATTTTTATGCCTTGCAAAAGAAAGACGGCGAGGCCGACGCAGAGGATATCTTGCAAGACGCCGTGCAGCTCAATCCGAGAGATGCATTGCCTATTATGGGAAATTTCTATTACCGCCGCAATCGTTTTGCGAAAGCTGCCGCGGCTTATCAAGCAGCCCGACTGTTGCGGCCCTACGATATCAATATGCTGGCTTGGGCGGCAGAGTCGTTGTTGCTTTCTGAACAGACCCAGGAATTGCAGCGGCTAGCCCGGGAATTCAAGCCAGAAGGGCGAGAGGAATTACTCTGCTCGTATTATCTCGAAGCGCTGCTGGCGTTTGTGGACCGAGATGGCAAAAAAATGGCTCTGGCCTTAGAGCGTTCCGATCAGCGCTTTCGCTCGCCTTTGGCGCAGGTTTTGTCACTGGGAGCGAATGTCTTCCGCGATAACCACCGCGATGTCCTGCAAATTGCCGCAGGACTAGCTGAGGATGGCAAACTGCTGGAATTCCGCGCCCGGGCCGACCGGATGCTATTTCCGTATTTGTCACAACTGCTGAAAGAAGAACGCGACGCAGACGCTGCAGAGTTGGCCCGGGTGATGCAGATAAACCGCCAGCCAGAGCTGATCCTGACCCGTTTGGATATCCAAGATAAATTTCGCCTAGGGACATTGCAGCGCAATGAAATCGCGCGCGCATTGCAGAGTTTCCCGACAGACCCGAGCTTGCTTTTTTATTCCAGTACGCTATTTTTGCGGATGACTGATTACAAGAATGCTTTGCAGGAGGGACGGCGATTGCAGGCCCTTCAGCCGGAATCAATTGAGGCCGGCCTGTTGGTCATAGCTGCTTTGGATGCAATGCTTGATTTTTCTGCCGTGGAAGAAGAATTCGCGCAGTACCGGCAGAAATTCCCGACCGACACCCTGTTGTTGGAAAATTATTGGAATTTTTGCAGCAATTTAAAGCGCCTTGATAGCCTGCAAAAACTGTCACAGGATTTGCAGAAGCAGAATGCCCCTGAGACTCTGTCATATATTCCTGTAATCGAAGCCGAAGTAGCTTTTTTGCGCGCTGATACCCAGAAAGCGATTGAGTTGCTGCAAGGATTTCAAAGCGACAACCCGGAACAGCTTTATCACGCCGCCTACATCCTGGCTCGTGGCGGCCAGCATCTTCAGGCTATTGCATTGTACCGACAAATACCGCCGCAATTCAGCCGGTATGAATTAACCCAGCTGAATCTCTCCGAATTGTTGGCAGAAGAGGGCGAGAACAACCAGGCCCTGGCGGTGGCACGCCAAGCTTGGTTGAATAATCCTGATTCTTTGCTCGTGAGAGAATGCTATGGCATACGTTTGCACGAAAATGGCGAAGCAATGAAGGCAATAGAGATTCTCGATGCCGTGTTGCTCAGCCAGAATAATAATGCCCGGGTCGCAGAGGCCTGGCGGAAAAGTATGTACAAACAAATCAGCGCTCTGTTTGCGGCCAAAGACTATCGACGAGGGCGCGAAATTTGCGAACGGGTGTTGCTTCATTTCACGAATGATACCCAGGCTACTGAACTTCTGGCCCAAGCTATGCGTGAATTGGAAAAAAAACAGCAAGAACAAGCCGGCAATGCAGCGGGCGCTCAAGCCGAATGAACTAAATAATACCCAGCTACCGTTTGGAGTTTTTTAATGCCACAATACGCTAAGTTGTCTTTCCCATTTGACTTCCTCGCTAGATTCACATACCTGCGGCGGCTGCCTTGGCAGTTGGCCATTACCTTGTTACTGATACTGTTTTTTGCAGTCGGTCAGACAATCGTCTATTCGGCCGGTAATTGGGATAAATCATTGGTGTTGCTGTTACTGGCCGGAGCGCTGATGCTAAACTCTTGCCGTTTCTTGCCCGACGATAAAAAAATCCTCAAAGATAGCCTTACTTGGCGTCGGCGCTTGCCCGCTTGGGGCCTGCTGTTGTTGGCCGGGTTGGGCTTCCTGTTGGGCTCGCAGGCCATTTTCTGGCAACAGTACGATATGCTGAGGTTCTTCCCCCTGTTGCTGCTGATGCTCTCGGCCTGTGCCTATTGGGGAGGATACCAGGCAATCTGGATTTTTTTTTTACCACTGGCGATTTGCGCAGTAATTCTGCCCAGCCAGGAGGTCATTGCCCTAGCTATTAGCTTCCCGTTGCGGCTAATCTCGACTATTATTTCGGTCGAGACCTTGCAGCTCTTTGGTCAGGATTTGACCTATCAACTGACCAGTATTCGCCTAGCTAACTCAGAAATCGCTATCACTGATGCTTGCAGTGGTATTGGCCAGCTCGAAGTGCTGCTTTTTCTAGGCTATCTGCTGGTAAAGTCGCAACATACTAAGAAACGCTGGAGCTTCATCCATTATCTGCTGATATTGCCGTTGATTATCCTAGTCAACGCAGTGCGTATCGCTGTCACCATCTGCTTATATAACATTATGGGCGAAAGAGCTTTCGACGATACCATCCATACTCTGCTGGGCTTCGCATTGGTGGTCGTAGTGACAGTTCTGTTGTGGTGGGTGGGGAGATTTTTCCCCGATTATGTCGACGAACTTGCAGCTACTGACCGGGTACCATCCCCAGATGCATCACTATGAAAAATAAATCACTGCCATTGCTGCTACTTCTGCTGGGGATGATTCCTTATGCGGTGAAATTTCCCTACATTGTCAGAGCCTGGCAGACATCGCCGCTCGATCGTCCTGATGTCTACTTCTTCATACTGGCCATTTTGATGGCGGCAGCATTGCTGCTGGGTGGCTGGCGGCAGGTAGCCAAGCCAACTTGGCAGCACTCGGTCTGCTGGTTGGCAATACTCGCATTGGCACTGTTCGGGGCATCATTCGAGCTGAAAATTAATTTATTGGGGATTGTCGCAGCGGTGATATTTGCCTGGACGGTGTTGTGGTGGATTTATGGCTGGTCGGGCGCCTGGCGAAGTTTCCCGGTGGCCGCAATGCTTCTACTAACTTGCACTAGCAGCCACTACTGGCTCAGCTATTTCTTGGCCGATTATGGCATCAATGGATTGCTCCTGAAGTCGCTGTTGGCCATAGCTTTGATTATACTGATGGCCAGCAATGCCTTTTTTGCCTTCCAAGCCAAGCAAAGCAGCTTTTTCTTCTACAGCGCTTTTCTTGTCGCAATGTTTCTTTATCTGCTGGCTAATAATTTCACCCAAGGGCCGGCCTTTAACCCCGAATTCGCAGACCCTAAACGCGGCGAGTTCCTTGGACGAGTAGTGCCGCTTACCGATGCCGATTTGCGCTTCTTTCAAAATAGCGTGGTCGAGAAGTACCACTTCGCCGCCAAGAATGCCGAAGTAGATGTGCTGATATTTCATTGCCAGGATGACATCCACCAAGTCCATCCTGCCAGTCATTGTTTGCGTTCTAGTGGTTGGCATATCAAAGCCGAAGAAATCACCAGTTTTATTATCGAGAATAAAATTATCCCGATGACTGAAATCTTGGCTGAATCTGGCTCAAGTCGTATTTTGCTCTGGGTTTGGTTTAGCAACCAGGAGCGCTCAACCGGCGGCTTCCTCGGCTTTCGACGGTTTTGGCGACCACGCCAAAATTGGCGGGAATATCAACTCTCAACCAAGGCCGGCCCGGACCTCGAGGCCGCCCGCAATGTGCTGCTGCGCCTCCTTAATAGCCCAGAGTGACAAAAACTGGCTGAATAGACCGCTGGGAGTCCCGAAAAAAGCAGTTTTTTTGCCGCCCGCTCTTGCATCTGCCCGCTGTTGTTGTATATTAATAAAATCAGCAAAAACTACAGCCTTCGTAGCTCAGTCGGTAGAGCAGCTGACTCTTAATCAGTTGGTCGACGGT
>CAZUCG010000090.1:0-8747 GCA_964619145.1 uncultured Lentisphaeraceae bacterium
CCAGGTAGGCTACTCAGAACGCGGCAATGTACCCATCGAACCACGCTTGTCAAAACAATGGTTCGTCAAAATGCAGCCGCTGGCTGAACCAGCCCTGGCAGCAGTCAATGACGGGCGCATCAATTTCCACCCCGAACGCTGGGTCAAGACCTACCGCCACTGGATGGAAAATATCAAAGATTGGTGCATCAGCCGCCAACTCTGGTGGGGACACCGCATCCCCGCATATTATTGCGATAAATGCAGCGAAATCCACGTCGCCGCCGAAATGCCGGCGCTATGCAGCCAGTGCGGACACACCGCCCTAATCCAGGAGAATGACGTCCTGGATACCTGGTTCAGCTCCTGGCTCTGGCCATTCTCAGTGTTCAATTGGCCAGAAAAAACTGCCGACCTAGAGTATTTCTATCCTACCCAAAGCCTGGTCACTGGCCCGGATATAATCTTCTTCTGGGTCGCACGAATGATTATGGCCGGCTTGGAATTTATGGGCGATATACCCTTCAAAGACGTCTATTTTACCTCGATCATCCGCGATGAGCAAGGCCGCAAGATGTCCAAGAGCCTAAATAATTCCCCCGACCCCATCGACGTGGTCAAGACCTACGGCGCCGATGCGCTGCGCTTCAGCATCACCTATATCGCGCCAGTCGGACAGGATATCCGCTACAGTAATGAAAAATGCGAAATCGGCCGCAATTTCGCTAATAAAATCTGGAATGTAGTGCGCTTCCGACTGCGCTGCAGCGCCACAGTCAATAACTGGCAGGACCTGGATGGTCTAACTGCCGCAGACTTACGCCCGGATGACCAGTGGATCATTGCCAGAATGAACCAAGTCGTGACCCAAATCAGCACCGCTTTGGAAAAATTCTCGTTCAACGAGGCCGTAAAAATCCTCTACGACTTCGTCTGGAACGAATTCTGTGACTGGTATCTCGAATCCTGCAAGACGCTGTTCACCAACGAGATACAACTTGATGACAGCGCAATGAATACCCTGCGCCTGTTCGATTATTGCCTCAGTACATTTTTGCGCCTGTTGCATCCATTTATGCCGTTCGTGACTGACGAACTATACCACCAGATGGGTTTCAGCGGCGAGCAGGATTCCATTATGCTGGCCGACTGGCCTACCGCTATACCCAGCGAAAAACTGCTTCAATTGGGCGCAGACGACACCCTGGTCGCCCTGAATAGCGCTAAATTTGAACTTATCCGTGCAGTGCGTAACCTGCGCGCGAATTACCAAATCGCCAGTACCCGACCAATTACCGTGATTATTACCCCAGCCTCCACCGAGGCGCAGGATTTCCTGCTGCGAGACCAAGATGCCTTGCAGACGCTACTAGTAGCCGAAAACCTGACCGTCGGCGACAAACCCACCGGCCCCTGCGGCGTCGCCGTCAGTAATATCGCCACCGCCTATGTACCCCTGGCAGGAATGATCGACTTCGAAGCCGAGCTGGCGCGACTGCACAAGCAGGAGAACGAGGCGGTAAAGTACATCGAGTCCGTCCAACGCAAGCTAGCGAACGCTAATTTTGTCGCTAAAGCACCAGAAGAAGTGGTCGCCAAGGAACGCGACCACATTACGGAATTTACTGATAAACTAACTCGTATCCGTGCCCAAATAAAAGTGTTTACTCAAGCCTAAACAAAGAAGGACAACTGACAACTATGGAAGCTAAAACTGAAGAACACGTCAAGGAATTACTCGAATCGCTGCGCATTAATTTGCAGAATGACGGCGGCGATATGGAGCTGATCAAAATCGAAGGCAATACCGTCTATCTGAAGCTCGTCGGCGCCTGCGGCAGCTGCCCTCACGCCCAGATAACCCTGAAGAGCGGCATTGAGCGTATCCTCAAAGAGCAGGTCGACCCAAATATCGTGGTCGAACGCGCTTAAAAATGCCCCACCCTGCCGCAACTAATCGCGGCAGCTGGGCACAATGCTAGATAAATTCTTACCTGCTGCAGAACTGCACCAGGATTATGACTCGCTAACCAGCAGGCGAAATGTCGGCATACGCCTGTACTACGCCATTACCAGCACTTGGAGCAACTATGAAAAACTGGCTTCACCTTGACCTTAAGGGCATCGCACCCAATGCCAAACACCTCTGCACTTGGCTCGAGTATTTTCGCGACTTGGGATTTAATGGCGTGGTCCTGGAATACGATTGCCGAGTACCCTGGGAGACCTTCCCCGGAGCCGCATTGCCGATTTATACTCGCACCGAAGTCAGCCAAATCGCCGCCTTCGGCCAAAAACTAGGACTGGAAGTCGTCCCCTTAATCCAAACTCAGGGCCACTTGGAGTGGTTGTTGCAACATAAGAATTACCGCGCCTTACGCGAAGGCAGCGCCTGCAATGAACTCTGCCCCCTGCACGCGCAAAGCGCGCCCCTGATCAAGGCCTGGATCGATGAGGTCATCGCCTTGCACCCGCGAGGGAAATACCTGCATTTGGGCTCAGATGAGACTTGGAATCTGGCCACCTGCCCCAAATGCCGTGAACACGCCGAAAAAGACCCCCGGGGTAAAATGAGTGTCTATATCGACCACGTCGGCCAACTCTGCCGACATACTTTGCAACGCGGACGCCAACCGATTATCTGGGGCGATATGTTCTGGCGAGAAAAATGCCCAGAGCTGGCCGCCGAATTGCCAAAAGACACTATCCTAATCAACTGGGTCTATCACGGCGGACCACCCTTCGCACACCACGACGAATTGTCCCGCTGCGGACTCGAAGTATGGGGCGCATCAGCCATCCAAAGCGGTAGCCCCGAACGAACTTTCAGCGGTTTCTATAACCCGTTGCCGCGCTTGACCAACGTGCTGGGTTGGCATCAGACTGATTGTAATTTGATTCATACCGTCTGGGGACGACCAAATAATTTCTGTAGCCTCTACACACCCTGGTTCTCGTTGCTGCCAATTCTGATTGCCGCCGGGAAACCCGATAATTGGCAAAAACATCCCTGGCGGCCTTTTATTCAGGAATTGGCTAAGGCAATGGCCGATTTTTGGAATTTCCGGCCTCTGGATTATATCCCACGACTAGAAATGCTGCCGGCCGCGAACCCATTCGAGGAAAAATTCAAGCGCTGGCTGGACTTGTCCCTTAAATTGGCCCACTCCTTCAAAAATCTCCAGATTATGAATTATCACAACGTCCAAACTGCTATCGTGGACCGTTTCATAGGCATTGACCCAATGACCTACCAAAAATATAACCGCGAAATCAAGAACTGGCAAGCTGACCTCGATGCCTGGGGCATCGCGGTCAAAGTCTTCTTTGCTGACAATGGGCTCAGCGACGCCGACGAATTCGTGGCTGGCCGCTGCGCCGTCGCCAAAATATCCTAAACCCTCCACTGCGATAAGCCCTGACAATTATGGCCTCCGCACTACAGACAACAGCAAACAAATCTCCCCACTGCTTGGCAATGGGCGCGCTACTGCTGTGTCTGTACCTGTTGAATATCATCCTGCCGGCCTGGCACGCCCAGGTCGCGATATTGGGGCAGGACAACGAGAGTTACCAAGGCGCTTTTTCCAGCGCCGGACACGAACGACAGCACAGCACTCATAATAAAGAGACTTGTGCAATCTGCCAAAATAGTGCCTATAATTATCCCTTAGTCTTGCCGCCGCTGACCCTCAGCGAACTGCCAGCCAGCCCCAACCCTAAAGTTATTACCGAGCAATGCCGTTATTATAGTCATCACTCGGCCAACAATCAGCCCCGTGGACCCCCACTGGCCTGATTTATTGTTTTGAATATTCGACGCACTCAACCGCAGATACGCCTGCCTGAAAAACTCAGCGGGCTCTGCCGTTGTCGTATTGCCCACCTCCTGAAGCTCGCATCCTCACGCCGACATCACTACCTTTGCGGTTGCAAAATAACTGCAAAGCTATGTTTGTTGCACGGCTTGATGACTCACAGACAGACTGTCCCAGAACAAACTGTGCTGAACACGACTCCAGCGCACTAACTTAATGGGGATACCACACAAGAGCAATTCTGCACCCTCGACCTTCAGAAGCATTTTAATAAATTTTAACAGCACAAATCATTAGGTCATAATATGTCAAAAAATAATTTCCTCACTTTTCTTTTTACCATTATTTTCCTGGCCCGGGCCCTGCCCCTTACTGCCCAAACAGCAGACACCTCGCCCCCGACTCAAGCCCAACTGCAGGAATTACAAGCCCAAATTCAACTCTTGCAAAAAGAATTCGCTGGCAAAATCGCGCAATTGCAGGAAGAGATCCGGGTACTGAAACAAGAACCGCGCGCTCAATCTGCGGCCATCGCCGGCGGCAGCGACCGCTTGCTGTCACCAGACCAACCCCAGACTGAGCTCAGCGCCGAAGAAAAACTCGACCAGATGATCAAGGCCCAAACCCAAAAAATCCTCCCGGAGAGATTGACGGACTCGCTCGAACTCGATATCTCAGCCATCATCGATGGAAATTATTACCACAATAATTTCTCGGCCGGGGCCGCGCACGCCAAAGGAGCAATCAGCGGTTTTGGACACCAGCATCATCAGCACCACGGACATAGCCACGGAGATTTTAGCAATGGCTTTAACTTGCGGCATATTGAACTCGGCATTTCCGCTGCCGTCGATCCATACTTCATCGCTTGGACCACCCTGGCCTTCGAAGATGGCGAAGGAGTGGAAGTCGAAGAGGCTGTCATCCAAACCAGTAACCTCCCGTACGGACTGACCCTCAGCGCCGGCCGGATGATGAGCGGCATAGGACGCCTGAACCGCCAACACTCACATAACTGGGACTTTATCAATACACCACTCGTATATGAAAAATTGCTGGGCCCGCACGGCCTGATCGAAGAAGGATTGCAACTGACCTGGTTAGCCCCAACCTCCTTCTATCTCTTGCTGGGAACTGAACTCGCAAACGGCGAAAACGAACTGCTCAGCAATAATATCGGCGGCGATGAACTCAAGGACCACGACGCACCCAGAATGCTGACCGCTTTCGTGAAATTCGGCCCCGAGCTGGGCCAACGACAAGACCTGCAGTTCGGCTTGTCGTACCTGAATACCCGGCACCAAGAAGCACACGACGAGGACAGCGACAAACTCGAAGACCTCTGGATGGACGGACGGAACCAACTCTATGGCACCGACTTCGTCTATAAATACAACGCCCAGAGAGAAAAAGGACAAGGCGATATCGTCCTCCAAGGCGAATACTTCCTGCGCAAGAAAAGTCTCAAAGTCAAAAATAGCCTGTTTGAGCAACAACTGATTGGCCGACATCTGAATGCCTGGCAAGACGGCTACTACCTGCAAGCTACCTATGGACTGATTCCTAGATTGAGACTCGGATTGCGCTGGGAACAAGTCGGAATCACTAATAAATACGATTACCCCGACGGCAACGATGAGAAATTCGCCGCCAGCGAACGCGCCTCCGCAATGCTCGACTGGAGCTTCTCAGAATTCTCACTGTTCCGGTTCCAACTCGGACGCTGCAACTACCATACCCACGAAGGACGCAAAAAAGCCTGGGAGCTGGCACTGCAATTGCAAGTCAGCATCGGAACACATAAAGCACACGATTTCTAAGGAAAAAATACTATGCCTAAACTAACTCGTTGGCTTGCCAGCTGGACGGCATTCGCACTGCTGGCAATTTTACCTTTGCAGGCCGAAGAGCCGTTCCTGGTCCTCACCACTACAACCGACCTGGCCGATATCAGCCAAAATATCACCGGCGCATTGGCGAGGGTCGAGAGCCTGGCTGACGGTCAGGAGGACCCGCACAGTATCAGCGTCCGACCCAGCTTCATCATCAAAGCCCGCGCCACCGACGTCTGGCTGCGTATCGGTATGGAGCTGGAAATCGGCTGGGAGCCACCCATCCTGCGTGATTCCCGCAACCGAAACATCCAACCCGGCACGCCTGGCCATATCGACGTCGCCGAGGCGATCATCCCCTTGGATGTCCCGACCCAGAAAGTGACCCGCGATATGGGCGATATCCATCCTCAAGGCAACCCTCACTATTGGCTCGACCCGCTGAATGGCCGCCTTGCCGCCAAGTATATCGCTGAACGGCTGGGAAAACTCTACCCGCAACACCAATCGGCCTTTCAACAAAATTTGCAACAGTACCTTCTGCAGCTCGATAGCTGTATGTTCGGGCAAAAACTAGTGGAATGTTGCGGTGGCGCTCAACTCTGGCAGTGGTTCCTGGCCGGTGAACTCCAACCGCAGCTCGACCGCCTTACCCCCGCTGCCAGCCTCGGCGGCTGGTGCGCCGCCCTGAAACCATTTGCCGGCGACCCTGTCGCGACCTACCATCGCAGCTGGATTTATCTGCTGAATCGCTTCCAATTGCAAATGGCTGCCGAACTCGAGCCCAAACCAGGCGTACCCCCAAGCCCGCGACACTTGGCGACACTTAGCAAGAAATTCCAACAAGAGGGCGTCCGCGTCATTTTGCAGGAGCCATTCTATAGCCGTAAGGCCGCCGAGATGCTCGCCAGCCGTTGCCAATTGCAAGTCGTCGTCTGCCCCAATACCACCCAGGGCAGCGACCAAGCCGGGACATACCTGACAATGCTGGATAATGTGATCAAGAATCTCGCCACCACTCTGCGACACGCCGGGAGCGAACTATGAGCGAGCATATCCTGGAATGCCATTCCCTGTATCTGGGTTACGACGGATATTGCGTGGTCGAAGACGTGAACCTGCAAATCCCCAAAGGCATCCTGCTGCCTTTCGTCGGTGTCAATGGGGCTGGCAAAACCACCCTCTTTAATACCCTACTGGGGCTGCTGAAGCCATTGCGCGGCACAATCAAACGGCATTTCGGCAAAATCCCGCCAGGATATGTCCCGCAACAAAAAAACATCGACCCGCTCTACCCTGTCTCCCTACGGCAAATCGTCGCGATGGGGCTGTATCCAGAAACTGGCCTCCTGGGGCGGCTGTCACAAGAACAACAACAACATCTCGAACAGACCCTGGAGCATTTTCAGCTGCAGCAACAGCAACACAAGACCTTCGCTGAACTCTCTGGCGGAATGAAACAAAAGGCCCTGATCGCCCGGGCCTTCGTCGGACGCTCCGAAGTCATCTTCCTCGATGAACCCACCGCCGGACTCGACGCCGGAGCTGAAAAAGACCTCTTGGCGATGCTGCTCGAGCTCAACCAAAAACAACAGAAGACCATCCTGATGGCGCATCATCGCCTCGAAGACCTCTCGAAACTATCTGACAAAGTCTGCCGGGTGCAGGACCAGCACGCCCAAATAGTCCCCGCCTAAGAGAAAACTCGCTAGCGTAGCTCCACCTGCGCTTCATTACATCTGCATAGGTCCCACAATGCTTACTTCTTTTGTTGATTTATGTGCCCAATTCCCCAAGGCCCTGCTATCCGGGCTGCTGATTGCGACCACCTGCGGACTGTTTGGGGTTTTCGTCCTTCTGCATCGCGTCGTCTTCATCAGCATCGCCTTGACCGAATGCGCCGCCTGTGGCATCGCCGCCGCCACCCTGTGGCACTTCCATCCGTTCCTGGGAGCCAGCATTGCTTGCCTGATTACCGTGCTGCTGCTGGCTCTCGATTGGGAAAAAAACGCCCTGCCCCGCGATGCAGTACTCGGGACCATCTTCGTCGGCGCCTCCGCCTTAAGTGTACTGCTGGTAGCCAAATCTGGCTTCGGCCTGTTGGAAGTCAAAGCACTGCTGTATGGCGACTTAATCCTGGCTTCCAGCAGCGACTTACAGCTGCTCTGTATGGTACAGCTACCAATACTGCTGCTAGGAGGAACTTTCCTCCGTCCAGTGCTATATACCTTCCTCGACCGCGATGCCGCCCAGTTATTGGGCATCCCAACTCGGACGGTCGAATTCTTGTTCTTCCTGGCCTTGGGCCTGATTGTCGCAGCCGCCTGTCGAATCGCCGGCGCGCTGCTGGTTTTCTGCTACTTGGTCGTTCCGCCAGCCATCGGGCTGCTGCTGTCCCGACGCCTGGCAATCGTACTGATCGCTGCCACTCTCAGCGGAGCCCTAGCTACCGTAAGTGGTCTGACCCTCTCTTATCATTATGACCTGCCCGGGAACCAGTGCATTGTCGTCACCGCCTGTGCCTTACTGGTGTTGCTCTTCGCAATCCGCAAAATCCGTTTCGGGGCTGTCTCAGCAACCCGGCCTCACAACTCTTAAACCGCATTCCCACTCCACCCAAGCCCGTGAGATTGCTCAAACGGCAAAAAACATCTTTCGCTGCAATACTCTTGCCTCCAAAGCCAAGAGTAAATGCTCTTGCTATGCGCGATATTCTTGCTACCCTTACAATCGCTATCCTGTATGGTTTTAGCCGCTATCGGCATTTTGACCGACTCAAGGGAATTCGCGTAACGCCAGAAGTGTTTAATCCTAAAACGATTGTCAATAACAACTCAAATTGGCACCAAATTTATCATCTACAGGTACCAGGAAAAGTTGCCTATGGTTCTGTGTCTTAACCAGGATTCCATAGAGAAAAATCCACTCCTGCATTTTCTTCAACGCCGGAGCCAGAACTTGTCAAAAAAACGCCGATTTTGCTTATCATTCACAACAATGATTCCGCTGTGTGACGAAATGGAACGGCGCATAATCTCGACACCGAACATAATTTATGCGAAACAAAAAACAGGAGCACACAACCAACTCCGAAGGAGTTGTCTTGTGTGCCCGGCAT
>CAZUCG010000091.1:0-8712 GCA_964619145.1 uncultured Lentisphaeraceae bacterium
CAAAGGTAAAAAACAGCAGCGAAACAATCACCTGGGAGAAAAGCTGGGACAAAGCCGCGGCGGACATCACCTTCGAAAACACTCCCCCCGGCACACGCAAATTATACGTCTATGGATATTTGCAACTCGCCGGAGATGCGCTAACGAACGCCTACTCCTCCGGTTTGCAAACCATCGAGTTGAAGCCTAATGCTAATTTTGTCACTGTGTACTTAAGCGAAAAATTGCCCTGACCCGATAAATTCATCCGTCGAATAAAAGAAAAATTATGTTCAAACGAGGAAAAACCACCGCCTTATTTATACACGATGGTATGCAATGGCAGGTCAGCGTGATGTCGCACCGCCGCGGCAGTTGGACAATACTGGGCACTGAGACGGCAGCCGGAAGCGCCTTACGCCTACCAGAGGAACTTCTGGCCTTAGCCGAAACCCGGCACGCCCGGCGGATGGCCGTGTTGTTGAGCAGTGAAATTCACACCATAAATTTCAAGACACCACTCGATGCCGACCCTGAGGAACTGCAGACCGCACTGCGCTATGAAAGCACCCAGAGTCTCGGAACAGAAGCAGAGACGACGCGCTTGGCAGCGACTAACGCGGACTTCTACAGCCTTGGCTGCGATCCCGATACCTGGCTGCTAGCTGCATTCCCAGAAGAGCGCCTGCGCTATTTCGAGCGCCTGGCGCAGGATCGCGGACTGCGTTTCCTGGGTTGCGGCGCTCTTGAGTTGGCACTGCTGGGCTGGTCCCGCCGCAATAATCCCGCTCACCAGCGACTGCTTTTTGTCAAAGAGACCGCGGCCTTCTATGTGGCAGCTGGCTTGGGTGATGCGCCTTTTATGGCCGTTACTTTATCGGTGGGGAGCCGTCCCGATCCCGACCAAGCCCGAGATCAAGAACGACTCGAACGTTCCGCCCGGCAGTTAGCCGCCCATACCCAAGTACCAGCCCAGGTTGTGAGTTGCGCCACAGCAGACCCAGCAGCGGCAACGGCCCGTAGCCAAAAGCTGTTGCAGGATGCCGGAGATAATGCTTGGCATAGCCTGCCCGATATTATGGCAGAACTTGTCACCAGCGTATGCGATGATATCAGCAAGTATGCCGGCGCTATGTGCCCGCTGATCGGTCCCAAACCACCGCAACGCGACCCGTACCGAGCCGGGACTTGGCTGTTTTTCGCCATTGTCATTACCACACTGACCGGTATCGCTGCCAATTGGCGGAACCTGGCCAGAGACAAAACAGCCTTAGAAATGCGTAAACAAGCCTGGGCTACCCTGGAAAGCGCCCGCAAAAATGCCCGCGACAGTAGCGCGTCACTGCGCAAACAACGCGACAGCGAAATCAAGCGCCGCGACGCTTTGCTCAATACTGCAGTTTTACCCCAAGGGCTCCTACCGAGCATCGAAACTTTGGCAACCTCTATGCCGCCGTATACTCGACTGGAAAGTCTAGCCCAGGCAGATGCCTATAATGGACTTGAAATCCGCGGTTGTACTCGCTGGCAAGAAGGCCTCGCCGATTTGCTTCAGGCTCTCAATGACACTCTGCGCCCCATCGATATGGCAGTACAGCAAGACGCCATCAGTATGGCTGAAGGCAGCCGTCACGAACAATCTTTTGTCTACCGAATTATCCCCGCGGAGGCCCGCCCATAATGCGTTACTTCCGCCGCGCCGGCCGACAATGGCGAGATGAATTCCTCGCCTTCTGGGGCCGCTTCAATACCTTCTATCGGATGATCTTCGCCATCGCTTTGGCAATGGCAATGGTTTTTGTCGCCCATCGCCAAGTACTTAATGCTCTGCGACACACAGTCCTCGCACTAGAAAAAGAGCTGAAGAGCAAGAACGTGCCTCTCTATGTCCCCCCGCCCGGCAGTGACAACGAGGTGCAGGAAGCCGAGCTGCTGAAGGAAAACCTCCACGCGGCCTTAGTACGTGAACGCGAGGAGACCCGGGCCGTCCTAAAACAGTACCGCAACGGCAGTCAAGAATCGGCTCGTGAAGCGATCGAGGCCCTGACCCGATTGATCGGCAAACACGGACTTGTGCTGCGCACAGCAACCCGCTCTGACTGTCAGGATGAATTCCCCCTGGCACGAATCTGCCAATAATACGTACTGACAGGAGATTTTCTTGGCATCTTTGCTTTTCTACAGGACCTGCCTGACCTTAAATACCCGTGCCGACTCCGGCAGGTCGTATTAGGTTGTCAGCCCTCCAAACAGGCGGCAGAAACAGCCACGCCTTCACCAGCAGCAATACTAGTGCTAACCTTCATCTTTGAGAGCTTTTATGTTGACCAATGACCAGAGCAAAATGGCAGAAAAGCCAGTACCCGTAAATGTCGCCAGAATACTTATCCCAGCAGAGGTAATTGCCCGAGTCCCGGCAGCCCTGGCACGACGACACGGCATCTTGCCAATAGCAGTTCGGGACGGCAGCCTGTACTTGGTGGTCGCGGCTGATAGCGATATTGATGCCGTGCTGATGCAGATCGAAGCCCGACACGGACTGCGGGTGCGAGTCGTGCCGACCGTCAACCCAAGCCAGGTCCATCAGGCCATTCAACTGTACTATCCGATAAATGACCTCGCCGACGACACACCACTAGGGGTCTTTGCCCACTTGCTGGGACGAGCATTGCAAGCGCACAGCTCGGACCTGCATATCGACCCCCAGGAAGAACGCGGGCTGGTACGCCTCAGACTGGATGGTTTATTGCGGGTTGATCAGGAGCTCAGTCGCGCCCAAACCAGCGAAATTGTTTCGGCCATCAAAGTCGCCGCCGGTCTTGATATCTCTGAACACCGGGTCCCACAAGACGGTCAGATGAGTATGGACAACCAAGGCAAAACGATTTCGCTGCGTGTAGCAACCGTGCCTACCATCCGGGGCGAGAAAGTAACCGTACGCATCCTGGCCTCAGCCCAGAGCCAAGACGATCTCTCAGATATCGGCCAACTTGGTATGGCGCCGGCTCATTTCGAACTCTATTCCGCGGCCCTGCAAAACCCTTATGGGATGATCCTTTTTTCCGGCCCGACCGGCAGCGGCAAAACCACCACGCTTTATGCCGGCCTGCGCAAGATCAAAGAATCAGGCCAACTCCATATCCTGACCATTGAAGACCCAGTCGAAATACCCCTGGATGGCGTCACTCAAGTCCGGGTCGATAGTGAACGGGTGAGTTTTAATCGGGCCTTGCGCAGCGCGCTACGGCACGATCCAGATGTCATTATGATTGGCGAAATCCGCGATGCCGAAACTGCTGATATCGCTGTGAAAGCCGCATTGACTGGCCACCTGGTGTTGTCAACTGTACACACTAATGACGCCGTCGGCGTCGTGACGCGACTACTGAACCTGGGCGTACCTCGCGACCTGCTGGCGTCAACCCTCAGGCTGGCAGTGGCACAACGGCTGGTGCGCCGACCTTGCCCACATTGCCAACAACAGGTGCCAGCGTCAGGGCGCCTGCCCGGCCTGCCCGAGGAGACTCTGGTTGCGAAGGCCGTCGGCTGCCCCCTTTGTGCCGGTAGCGGCTATGCTGGACGCATCGGACTCTACGAAATGCTCTCCGTCAAACACGCCCTCCGAGAGGCGATCATCCGCGGAGCCGACGAGGCCCAGCTCCAAGAACTGGGTTTCGCGTCTAGCAACTTACCGACCCTCATCCAAGACGGCGTCACCAAAATTGCCAGCGGTATGACTACATCGGCAGAAGTCGAACGCGTCGCTTTCCTAGCTGATCTGTTGCCGGTCAATGACAAGGGGCAAAACTAATGCCAACATTCGATTACACCATCTTGTGTAATGGTGCTCGCAAAACTGGCCAGATCAGCGCCGACAAGGCTGATGAGGCAGTCCAACGACTGCGTTCGGAAGGAGCGCTAATCCTGGAGCTCCGTGAGACTGTGTCGAATGCATCAGCGCCGTTTAGAGTCCCCAAATGGTTCGCTGCTTGTGTTGTCTCTTCAGCAGAACTTGAGTTGAGCCTACGCCAATTAGCGTTGATAATTGGCGGCGATGTGCCGATACTGCTTGGCATCAAGACCGTAGGCCAACAATGCTCGCCAGTGTTACGCTCAGCCTATGAACAAATCCATAATCGTGTCCGAGAGGGCTGCGCATTAAGTGTCGCGTTGCGCGAGCACGCGCCATTTGTCGGCCGCGTGACCTTGGGCTTGCTGCAGGTGGGTGAATCAAACGGTACACTTGATCAGATGTTTGCCTATGCCAGCGAACTGATGGAACGCGCCCGACGCCTGCGCAGCGACCTGATCCAAGCATTTTCTTACCCGGCCTTCGTCGTCGTAGCCGGAATGGGAGTGGCGTGGTTTATGGCTACTAAGGTAATGCCAAAAATATTGGCCTTCATCCAAGGGCGGCAAGGCAAAGCCGGTGGGCTGCCACCCATCACTCAGGCACTGCTTGAGATCACCACATTTGCCCAAAATTATGGACTCTATCTGCTTGCAGCGCCCATATTGCTGAGCCTGATCTTCTTGCTGGCCAGACGCCAACGCGCCAGCGGCGAGATCGTTGATGCGGGGTTGTTACGTATCCCTTTGCTGGGCGGCGCATTCCAGGCCCACGCCAATGCTATGTGGTGCCGCACGCTAGGCGCGCTGCTGGGAAGCGGTGTCAATATCATACCGGCCTTGGAACTGCTGGAAAACACGCAGGGGAACTGGTTTTTTGCCGCTCAATTCCGAATTATGCAAACCCAAGTCCGGGAAGGGCGTTCATTCATTGTCGCCTTCGAACAGACCGGACTGCCCAAACAATGCCCGATGGCCCGAGCGATGATCAGCGTCAGCGAGCAAAGCGGCGGACTCGACAGTGCACTGGGCCAAGTCGCTGACTTCTATGAAGATGAACTGCAACGACGAGTAAAATTGCTGTCGCGACTGGTGGAGCCAGTGATGTACACCATCGTCGGTGCAATGGTCGGCTTTGTCTACTTCGCGTTCTTTATGGCGATGCTGGCCGCCCAACGATCCAGTCTTTGAAAGATTTCTAAAAGGAATACTCTTATGTCGCTTACCTCCATTGCTACCCCAAACTACTGTCAAGTCTTAGCATTGTTCCTGGCCGCCGTTCTGCTGACGCTGCCCCTGCCAACCGCAGCCCAGAGCTCCGCCGCGGCCAACAGCAGCACAACCGGAATCTCCGCGCAAATCAAGAATCCTTTCACCTTTAATGTAACTGACAATGATCAGGGACTTATCCCCATCGCCACTGGCCGGCTGCCCCAAAGTATGCGCTTGGCGACAGTGTTGATTCTAGACAATGGCGACGCGCTCGCGGCGCTGCGCTTGCCCGGCGAAACTGCGCCAGTATTTGTGCGGGTGAATGACCTGATTAGCGTAGATTTTCCCCACCAGGGCACGGCGAACAAAGATAGTGCCTTGGCAGCGACCACTGCTCCTGAACAGGCGCCGGTTTACCTGCTCATCAAGTCGATCAGCGCCACAGGCGTTGAGGTCGCCCCGCGAGTGCGACCAACCGAAGTTCACCTGATTCGCTAAAACGCAGAACTGTTATCAGAAAGGACCGCCCATATTTATGTCTACAGCATCTGTCATTTCACCCTGGCAGCACTTCGGTTGCAAACGCGCGCTTCGCCGCTTTGTCTGTCTCGGGCTCGTTGTTTCGCTGTCTTGGACTGGCTTTGCGCTTGCCGAACCACCCCAGCAAGGCAGCAGCAAGACGCCTCCTGAGCGCCTGAAAACGTTGAATATCCGCGAGATGACAATCGGTGAACTGGTGGCTTTCTTGTCCTACAGCGGGAATATTCAAGCCGTGGCCAGTCAAGACGCCGCTCGTAAAACAGTGTCTATTTTCTTGCAGGATGTCTCCGCCCAGGATGCCCTCGAGGCAATTTGCCGCAGCGCCGGCTTGGTCTATCGCCCCAATGCCGAGGGCGTGTCATTCATCTTAACCCAACAGGAATTCAGTGCCTCACGGGGATTGTACAACGACGAAGTCGTCGAAACAATCCAACTGCGCTACGCCACAGCAGCAGATATCGGCGAGTCACTACGCAATCTCTTTGCCGATCGTTTGGTCTGGATCGAACCATCCGAAGATATGGGTAACGCTAGAAATCAAATCGACAAAGCACTCAGCCGGATGGACCTCCTGAGTGAATACGAGGAATTTGATCGCAGCGGCGACTCAGACGACAAGAGTAATAACCGGCGCAATGATAACACGCCCGAGCGTACCGCGACAAACAGCCGCCAGACCCGCAGTAGCGGCGGCACTCAAGACTTCGCGATGCTGGAACGCTACCGCGCCTTGCTCCGCGATCAGAGCCTGGGCGAGACGTCTATTTCGCCAGCTGGCACTCGCACTGAACGCAACGACGCGCGCTTCGGAGTCGTCTTTGTTTCGGCCTTCACCTCAGCCAATATGCTCCTTCTGCGTTCTACCGATAGCCGCGCGCTGGAGCAAATCAAGTCGGCAGTTAATGGGCTGGACCGTCCAACCCCGCAAGTCCTGCTCGAAGTAAAGGTGCTCGAATTGGACCTCGGCGATGGCCAATTCACCGGAGTGGACTGGTTCTGGCAGGCAGGCGATGGCTACGCCGGCAGCAATACTTGGGACAATAAGGGCCTCAGCGTCCTGCCAGAAGATAGCGGCAGCGGAGGCGGCGGCCTCGAGTCAGCCATTGTCAACAACCTGACGGCAGCTACCAGTTTCAGCGCCCGCACCGCCGTCATTGGCGTCCTTTCCGATCGCCTGGTGGCGCGGATGCGTTTTATGGAGAGTCAGGGACGACTGACCCAACTGGCGACCCCGACGCTCCTTGTCGCCGACGATGAGGCCTCACGGGTATTCATCGGCAGCCAAAGTCAGTTCCTTAAAAAGATCGCACGCTCTGCAGTAGTAATCAGTGAGGGGGGCCAGACTTCTGGTGGCGAGTTGACACCTGAGCTGGTAGAACAGAGCATCGGGATGAACTTGTTGATCACCCCACGCATCCACGCCGACCGCAGCGTGACCCTGCGAGTACTGCAGGAAGACACCGATTTTGGTGAGGTGCGCGCTATCAACTATGGTGGTGCAGTGGCAGTAGAAGTGCAGGACATCCAACATCGCTCGGTAGTATCCACCATCGTCGCACATCATAATAACTGGGTTATCATCGGCGGATTGTTACGTGAGAGTGTCACCGAGAAGGAGTCCGGGGTGCCAGTTCTTAAGGATATCCCGTGGTTGGGACAAATTTTCAAAAGCACCGGCAAAAGTCATACCCGATCTGAATTAATCATTATGATCCGACCAATGGTGCTGGTGGCACCGGGAGACGACCTGGAAGTTACCCGCGAACTATTGGAACGCCTGAGCAAACATCCAGCAGCAGCAGATGTCCTGGAAAATCGCCCCGTCAATCTGACTAAACCGCAAAATACTGCCGACAACGAAAAAATTAGCCCAGAAGCCGTTAATTTACAAAAAAATGGCCATCCACCAGCGCTATGAAATTAAATCTCCCCGAGGTAATTGCTGAGCTGGTCAGTCGACACGGCTCTGACTTGCATTTGGTCGCTGGGAACCGTCCCATAATACGCGTCCACGGTATGCTACAAGCGCTGCCCGAATATGCCAAACTGGAGTCTCAGGATATCGCCCAAGCCCTGCAGGCATTGGTCCCTGAAGAAAAATTTGTGGAATTCAAGAAAAACCGCGAGCTGGATATCGGCGTGACCCTCGCTGACGGATATCGCTTACGAGTGAATGTCTACGTCCAGCAAAATAGTGTGGCAGCGGCTATCCGGCTGTTGCCGAATGCGTTTATTGCCCTGAGCGATCTTGGCCTGAACCATCAATTATTGCATCAGATTATCGCCTTGCGCTCGGGGCTGGTGCTGGTCACTGGTGCCACCGGCTCAGGTAAATCTACCACCATCGCCAGTCTGGTCAACGAAATCAACGCGACCCGAGCCTGCCACATCCACACCATCGAAGACCCAATTGAATATCGGCATAGCAGCAAAAAAGCGCTGCTTACACAACGTGAAGTCGGGACAGACACCACTAGCTTCGCCGAAGCGCTGCGACGGGCAATGCGGGAAGACCCTGATGTGATTGTAATCGGCGAAATGCGCGATCTGGAAACCACCTCGGCGGCATTGACTTTAGCCGAAACTGGACACCTGACTTTCGCCACCTTGCATACATCCGACGCAGTCCAGACCGTATCTCGGGTCATCAGTCAATTTCCCGCTGCCCAGCAGGCGCAGGTCACGACTCAATTGGCAGCGACCCTGCGCTATGTCATCTGTCAACAACTCGTGCCCTGGGACAACGCCAAAGGACGCTCCCTAGCAGCTGAAATTCTGGCAGTTACGCCAGCCGTTCGGGCCTTGATTCGCGACGGACGCACCCACCAAATCAGGAACGCCATTCAGACCGGACAAGACGAGGGTATGCAGACTATGGAGCAAGCCTTAGAAAGTCTGATCAGCAAACGTCGGCTGAGTCGAAAAACTGCAACTGCATTCTGTAATGACCCACTCTTGTTGCAAAACTAAAAATACTACTTGATTTTATCAGTACAAAAGTTCGCCTGGAATGGTATGACTGACTTGTAAAAAATACTTTTGGCGTTAGATTATCAAAGCTGACAATAAAATATATTTCGGGACGTAGCGCAGCCTGGTTAGCGCGTTTGACTGGGGGTCAAAAGGTCGAGA
>CAZUCG010000092.1:0-8646 GCA_964619145.1 uncultured Lentisphaeraceae bacterium
GCGTCTTTTTCGGCGGATCTACTCAGGCGCATTGAGGCGCAGAGCGCTTTATTTTTCCCGAATAGTTTTACGATAAATTTAAGGAGAACAGAATGACTACCAACAGTGCTATTGGGACCGAATCCTTTGCCACCACTACTAAAGCTGAAGTCGGCAAGAAATTGCGCTGGGCGATCATCGGCTGCGGCGGCATCAGCGAGACGCACTTGAAAGCTATTGAGAATATCCCGGAGATTGAGGTGGTCGGCGGGTGTGACATCAAGCCCGAGCGCCTGGAATTGATGCGCAGTAAGTACGGTTTTACGAAGACTTATAAAAAGTGGGATACGATGCTGAAGGCGTTGAAGCCTGACGTAGTCGATGTCTGTACCCCGAATGGCGTGCATAAGCCGGCCGTTATCGCCGCCTTGAACGCCGGTTGCCACGCTATCACCGAAAAGCCAATGGCGATGGACCCGGCCGAATGCCAAGAGATGATAGACGCGGCGACAATCAATAATAAGATGCTCTGCTGCGGCTTCCAGATGCGCTACCACCCGGCTTGCGATATGTTTATGCGGGCCAAAGAGGCCGGCGATATCGGCGATATACTGTTTGTCAAATGCCAGGCCCTGCGGCGACGCGGTATCCCCAACTGGGGTGTCTTCGGGCAAAAAGAATTGCAGGGCGGCGGACCGATGATTGATATCGGCGTGCACATCATTGAATCAGCCCACTATTGTATGGGCGCACCAAGACCAATCGCGGCCTCCGGAAATTGCTGGACCTTTATGGGTGACCGTCCCTCGAAGGTGGTCAGCAGCTGGCCTAATTGGGATTATAAGACCTACACCGTGGAAGACCTGGCCGTGGGACAAGTCCGTTTCGACAATGGCGCGATTATGCAAATCGAGTCGTCCTTCTGCAACCACATCGAGAAAGATATGCATAACTTCGAAATCGTGGGCACTAAGGGCGGCTTCAGTTTTCAAAACGCGACCATTTTTACCGACCACGCCGGAACTATGCTGAACAGCAAAGCGGCCTTCCTGCCCAACACGGACTTCGGCGCGCTCTTCGTCGCCAAATTCAAGAACTTCGCCTCCGCTATCCAGAATGGCACGCCGATGCGCTCACCTGGCGAAGCCGGGATGGCGGTGCAAAAAATCATCGATGGCGTCTATCGCGCTTCTGCGGCCGGCAAAGAAGTCAGCATTGATTAGTCACGCCCTGCCCTCCGCGCACTGCAAAAAACTCTTTATGGATGACTTGCCACTACTACTAACAGCCGACTCAACTGACCGCTTGCGGCGCAGCCAAGAAGCGATGGCCGACCAAGCCATTGATATGGCCTGGGAGACACCAAAAAATTGGCAACCGCAACAGTACCAGACCACCTTAGCCGCGGCGTTCAGCATCAGCGGCCCAGCCACCTACAGCAAGGGTCGCAACAGTACCCTGCATTTTGCTCCCAGCCCGGACTCGGGCTGGTGGTTCAATCGCAGTGACTTGCCAGAACAACTGCCCATTATGGTCTCGCCTCGCAATGTCTGGACGGCTCAGCGCAGCATCGTCTTGCGGGCCGGCGCGCCTGCCAACTACGTGCGGATGACCGAGCACATCATCGCCCAACGCCTCGGTTTGGGCTTAGATAACAGCCTGATTTCTTTAGAAACTGGTGATCCGCCGCTGTTCGATGTCGGTAGCCTGCCGCTATTGGAAGCACTGCAGCAAGCCGGCCTGAAAGAAGACCGCGACAAGCCGCTGCGCTATTGGACCGTCAAAGAGCCGGTCGCCATTATGAATCACCGGGATGGGTTCTTGCTATTCAAGCCAGCACCGCCGGGTGATCGACGCTTGACTTTCGATGTCGCCATAGACTTTCCGAATATCATCGGGCAGCAGCGCATCCAGTTTACCTTGACCCCAGAGGTCTTCCGCTACGGCAGTGAAGCTCGCACTAACTGCTCAGCTGGGATGATGCTGTATTGCCAGACCATTGGCAAGCTCTTTGCGGATACACGCAATTTAGGCTACACCAAGAAGAACATCCTGATTGCCGGCAAAAAAAGGTACCACAACCAGCCGACTTTCCTGCAGCAAGGGAAGTCCCTGGAAGCCGTCTGGCACCGCGCCTGCCTTGATTTACTGGCGGCGTTATCGTTGCACGAGGATGGCCGCCTGGCCGGACATATCACCTCCTACAAGGCCGGCCACGCTTTGGATGCGCAGCTCCTGACAGTTCTTTATATCCGCGATTTACTAGAACAACACTAAAAGATTTTCTGCTGATGTCTTTACTGAAGGACAGAGTTGATTTCTACCATAGCTTGGGCACCCTGCTGGAAGCCGGCGTGCCGCTGGTCCGCTCGTTAGCGCAGCGCTTCCCCGGGCGTTTCACTCGGGTCGCCCAGCAGATGCAAGAGCATCTGTCCACCGGCCTGAACTTCTCGGAGGCGATGCGCAATTGCCCACTCTTCAGCTCTTTCGAATGCAATCTGGTGCTATCCGGCGAGTCGAGTGGTCGTCTGCCGGAGGTCTTGCGCGCTCTGGCCGAATGGTACCAGCAGCAAGTAAAAATGCGCGGGAAGATCATCAATGGCCTGCTTTATCCGATATTCGTCTATCTGATAGCGACCTGCCTGATCGGACTAATCAGCGTTTTCACCAGCCAGCAAGCACTCGTCTCCATTCTCGTCAGCACGGTTGTTCGGTTGCTGGCACCATTTACCATCTACTTCTTAGGCAAGAACATCTTCTGCCTGCTGCGCAGCAACGCCGTCTTTGCCCAATTGCTGGCACTGCTGCCAATTTTCGGCACTCTGCAGCATCGACTAGAGACGGCTCGCTTCTTCAAGGCCTTCGCGATGTGCCAGACAGCCGGACTGGATGTGGCCCGGACTATCGCCATCGCGGCCGATTGCTGTCGAAATCGCGCCTTCCGCGACCGTTTTCAGCAATTGACAGCGTTGGTTCTTTCTCACGGTCTTTCTTTCAGCGAGGCATACAGCCGCATCCAAAGCCGCCGCGATATGAGCACGCCGATTCTGGCGATGCTCAATACTGGGGAACAATCCGGTAGTTTAGACGTCTATGCCAATAGGCTAGCCGACTTGCTGAATGACGAAGCAGCCCAGACTCTGGAACGCCTGACGACTATCCTGCCGGTGCTCATCTACCTGGTTATTATGATATCTATCGCCCTGAAAATAATATCTTTCGCGCGAGGATATATCAACGAAATCAATAAACTGATGTGAGTTGCCAAAACTCTAATATCTGCTAACGCCTCTGCCTCTGAAGGCTAACAATTTTCAGCTGGAGAGTACAATTTTTACTGCTTTGCTTAAAATTATGACAACCAACAATTCCTGGCGCCAACTGTATCCATTTCAGTCACGCTATCAGACCACTGCGAGTGGTTTTCGTCAACACTACCTCGACGAGGGCGAAGGCTTCCCGCTGGTAATGCTGCACGGCAATCCGACTTGGTCGTTTATGTTCCGGGAGGTCATTCAGGCCGGCAAACAGGCCGGGCGGCGTTGTATCGCACCCGATCATCTCGGTTGCGGACTCTCTGACAAACCGCAGGATTGGCCATACCACTTGGAACAACACATCACTAACTTGGAGCAACTCCTGGACCAGGAATTGAAACTACCGCAAGTGGACCTGCTGCTGCACGACTGGGGCGGCGGCGTCGGGATGGGCTACGCGACCAGGCACCCGGAAAAAATCCGCCGGATCATCTTGATGAATACCGCCGCCTATCTCTCGGACGATTGTCCGAAGCGGATTTTTTTGGTGCGTTGTCCATTTCTGGGGGCTTTCCTGGTACGAGGTCTGAACGCCTTCGTGGAAATGGCCTTGCTAATGGCCCCGGCTAAGGCCTTACCGCCGGCAGTCAAAGCCGGCTACCGCTTCCCCTACCAGAGCTACCGTGATCGCATCGCCACGCAGCGCTTTGCCCAAGACATCCCATTGAGGCCCAGCCATCCAACTTGGGAGACTCTGGCGGAAATTGAAAACCGCCTGCCGTTGTTGCAAGACAAGAAGATTATGCTCTGCTGGGGGGAAAAAGATTTCTGCTTCAATATGCGCTTCTTCGAGCGCTGGAAAAAAGAATTTTTCCCAGCGGCTGAGGCTCACAGCTATCCGGCTGCCTCGCATTACCTGCTGGAAGACAACCCGCAAGAAATTATCCCACTGCTGCTTGATTTTCTACAAAAATGACCACTATTGACAATACTTTGCGACCTTTAACTTACACCGTCGTAACTGCGTTTGTTCCTACCACTCGCACTTTGCCACCAATATCATAATTCTGGAGGGAATGCACTATGATGCTCGATCCTATCTATTTTATCTTCGCTCTGCCAGGCTTTATCTTCGCTCTGCTGGCCTCGTTCTATGTGAAAGCTACCTTCGCCCGCTATGCAAAAATTGGTGTCCGCAGCGGCATCACCGGTGCCCAGGCCGCGCAAGAGATGCTGCAGCGCTCAGGCGTGCACAACGTCCGCATCGAGCGCGTCAGTGGCTTCCTCAGCGACCATTACGATCCGGGTGCCCGGGTGTTGCGGTTATCGCCAGATGTCTATGACTCAAGTAGTTTATCGGCCATCGGTGTCGCTTGCCACGAAGCCGGGCACGCACTACAGCACGCCCATAATTATGCCTTCCTGAATATGCGCACCGCACTGGTGCCAATGGCAAATATCGGCAGCTCGCTCTCCTACCCGCTGTTTTTTGTCGGGTTGATATTCAGCAGTATGGCATTAATCAAAATCGGCATCCTGATGTTCTCCGCGGCTTTGTTGTTCACCATTGTGACCTTGCCAGTGGAATGGAATGCCAGCAGCCGCGCCAAACGCGCTATGGTCAGCTGCGGGCTGGTGACGCCCTCTGAAGCCAGCGCCTCAGGCAGCGTCCTCAATGCCGCCTTTATGACTTACGTGGCTAGCGCGGTCAGCTCCCTGCTCACCCTGCTGTACTTCCTATTCCGGTCCGGGCTCCTTGGCGGCCGCAGAGACTAAGCCGAAGCGAAAGACATTTTTTATGAGCGCGCCATCCGCAGCCAATGTTTTCCCGCACTTGACCAGCAGTACTCTGGGCCGGCAACTATTGTATGAACCGCGCCTCCCCTCCAGCAACCGCCTGGCAGCGGAGTTAGGTGAGCAAGGCACGCCGGAAGGGCTGCTGGTGGTGGCCGAAAGCCAGCTGGCCGGCCGTGGTCGGCAAACCCGCAGCTGGTTCTCTCCCGCAAATCGCAACCTTTATTTCTCGCTGTTACTGCGACCGCCAGTACCTTCCAGGAGGGTGCCGGAAATCGCATTGTTGGCGGCCCTGGCCCTGCACTCGGCAATAACCGTGGCGCTGCCCAATTTGTCGGTCGGCATCAAATGGCCGAATGATTTGCTGGTAGATGACAAGAAAATCAGCGGCATCCTTTGCGAGAGCGCAATCACGCCAGCGTATGGCCTGCAGGTCGTCGTCGGTATCGGAGTGAATGTAAACTGCCCATTGCAGGAATTTCCGCCCGAGCTGCAACAGACCGCCTCGTCACTGCTGATTGCCAGCGGCCAGAAGCAGGACCGGAGTAGCCTCCTGGCGGGCTTCCTGAACCAGTTTGAGCCCTGCTATCAGCATTGGCTGCAAGGCGAAAGCCTAGCTGACTTCTTGCCTGCTTGGCGGGCAGCGGATGTGCTCCAAGGCCGCACCATCTGCCTGGAAAGTCCCGCCGGTCGGCAGACTGGCTGCGCCGAAGGCATCGCCTCGGATGGCCGCCTGCGCCTACGCTTGCCAGACGGCAGGTTGACTCTAGTCTCCTGCGGTGACACCCACCTCGCACCGCTGGCCTAACCCGACCCGGCCTTAAATCCTCTTATGCTGAATATCGCTTTTCAAAACGGCACCTTGTTGCTGAAACCCTCCACTGGACAATTGCCGGAGGGGCTGGCAGAATACTGCTGTTTTGACGAACGTGTAGCTTGCTGGCGCTCCGAAGCGCTGTATTATGCACCGATTATCACCCACCTATACCGACAAAAAATTCCCTATCAGGACAGCGCCCGGGCCTACCAAACCCTAGTTTTGACTCTGCACGAGCAACGCCAGGCCCGGTCTTATCAGCAAGAGGCCCTGCAATCCTGGTGTCAAGCCAGTCGTCGCGCGGTAGTAGTCCTGCCCACTGGCACCGGCAAGTCTTTCCTCGCGACGCTGGCCATCGAGCACAGCGTCCGGTCAACTCTAATCGTCGTCCCGACGCTCGATTTAATGGCCCAATGGGCGACCCAGCTTGAGCGCTCCTTTCGCTGTCCAATCGGCCTACTGGGTGGCGGCAGCCGTGATTTACAGGAGATCACTGTCAGCACCTACGACTCGGCAGTCTTGCAGATGGAATTCATTGGCAACCGCTTCGGCTTGCTGATTGTCGATGAGTGCCACCACTTATCGGGCCCTATCTACCGCCAGCTGGCCAGACTCTGCCTCGCACCATTCCGGCTGGGGTTAACTGCCACACCCTCAGAAGAACCCAACACCGAAACTGTGCTGGACGAACTACTAGGGAAGATCTGCTACCGCCGCGAGATTGACGAGTTAGAGGGGAAAGTGCTGGCGCCTTATCAAACTGAGGCCATAGCAGTCGCCTTGGATGACGATGAGCAACAGCAATACGATCTCAATCGCGAAGTCTATCTGAATTTCCTGCTCAATAACCGCATCCGCCTGGACACCCGACAAGGCTGGGGCCTGTTCCTGCGCGCTTGCGCCAGAGATGCCGAAGGCCGAGCCGCCCTGAGCGCATATTTTGCCCAACGCCAGATCGCCCGCTCAGGGCGCGGCAAACTGCGAAAAATCTGGGAGTTGCTGCAGCTGCACCGCGGTTCACGAGTGCTGATTTTCACTGCCGACAACGCCACTGCGTATAAAATCGGCGAGATGTTCTTTCTGCCGGTCCTGACCCACCACAGCAAAATCACCGAACGCCGCGATATGCTGACCGCTTTTCGCCAAGGCGCTTACCCCATCTTGGTGACCAGCAAGGTCCTGAATGAGGGCGTCGATGTCCCAGAAGCTAATGTCGGCATCGTGGTTTCGGGCAGCGGCAGCACCCGTGAGCACGTACAGCGCCTGGGGCGCATCCTGCGCCCTGGCCCGGGCAAAAAAGCCATCCTCTATGAACTAGTCAGCTTGGGCACAAGTGAACGCTATGTGAGCGAGCGCCGGAGACAACACCGTGCTTACGAGAGACCTGATTCTCTGCCGCAGCAGAGGCAATAAACTTTTTCCCTCCTTTGTCAACCCCGATGAGCAAGAATTGCTCTCGTTAGCCGAGCAACTGCTGGCAGTCTTCCGGCAAGGGCAGGGCCAAACTCAGGGCGACTTGGGAGATATCCTTAGTCAGCTGCTAGCTGAATTCACTCCTCTGACCTTGGGCAAAGGCTTGCGTAAAATTCTGGAAGACCGTTGTGAATTCAGCGCTCCTGCCGAGGTCGATTATCCGGCTGAGCGGCAAACCGTCCTGACCGTCTCGGCGCGACTCTGGCAAGAGCGTTCCTGGGTTAACCTGCAGGATTTCCAGGTCGCCTTGCGGCAGGCCGTCGGGCCAGACAATCACCTACTTGGCAAGACTAGCTTATATGCCGATTTGCCTGACAACGACACGCTGCTGACCTTCAAGGATATGTCAGCCCGGCAGTTACTGGAGCGCTATAATGTCGGCTTAGTGCAGGCGTTGCTGCTGAATGCCAAAAGCCTGCAGCTGTCGCTCGCCTCACCTGAACCGGCCAAGCTGCGGCGGCTCTGCAAATATCTGCGCTTTTTTCGCCTGCTCTGCCGCATCCAAGCTGATTCGCCAGGCGCCGGTCGCCGGCAGGCAAAGAGTTCCGGATTGCGTTTGCTGATCGATGGCCCCGGTAGTATTTTCCAGAATTCGCGCAGTTACGGCCTGCAATTGGCCTCATTTTTCCCCGCAATTTGCACTCTGGAGAACTGGCAACTGACGGCCGAGGTCAGCTGGCGGAACAACCCGCAGCTGCTGGTGCTTGATCAAAGCAGCGGCCTGGTCTGCCATTATCGTAATTATGGCGCCTATATCCCCGAGGAAATCAAGCTCTTTGAACGGCATTTTGCCGAGACCGTCCCAGACTGGAAGATAATCGAGTACACCCAGTATCTGCGCGGCGAAGAGAATGAAATTATTTTTCCGGACTGCAGCTTCGAGAATGCTGAGGGAAAAATCGTGCATCTGGAGTTGTTCCATCGCTGGCATCGGCATTGCCTAACTAGGCGCCTGCAATGGCTGGAGAAACACCCCAGTGCACCGATTCTGCTGGGCGTGGACAGGGCGTTGCAGCGCGGCGATCCGGAGATCGAACAACAATTGCAGAACAGCCAGTGGTTCGCACAACACGGATTCCTCTTCCGGGATTATCCGACCGTGAAAAAAACCCTCAAGGGATTGCAAACGCTGGCGGCAGAGAATAAAGATTCGATAATAGCAAAAAAATCGCGGTAAATAATTGTCGTGGACTCGGGCCTGCAAGGCCGCATATTCTCCCTTGCATTAGCAGAAAACCGGGGGACTCGGGCCCACAAGGTCGTATGTTCACCCTTGCATTAGCAGAGAACTAGGGGACTCGGGCCCACAAGGTCGTATATTCACCC
>CAZUCG010000093.1:0-8605 GCA_964619145.1 uncultured Lentisphaeraceae bacterium
CTAATTTTAGCTGCTTGCGTAAATCCCATATTTCTTTATCTGGAACATCCATTATTTTTTTCCACAAAACAGTCTCCGTTTGGTTTTTTAAGAAATCTTTGCCAAAGGTTTTGTAATGTAGTTTCTGACAACTTTTGTGAGCCCAAGTAGGGTAGTGAACTCCCTTGGTTACATAGCCAATGTGCAATTCTTCAGGAAAATATCCTTTGTATAAATCAGCAAACATTTCTCGACTTACTCGACCATGAATTTTACTTACTCCATTTACTTCTTGTGAAAGTTTAGTTGCCAAAATACTCATCGAAAACTTTTCATTTGGATTGTTTTCGTGCATCTTTCCTAAATTCATCAATGTTTCCCAAGTAATATTCATCCGTTGTGGATAATGCGACATATAAACTCTTAATAAATCTTCAGAAAAATAATCGTGACCGGCTGGAACGGGAGTATGTGTTGTGAAAAGCGAAGAAGATCGTACAATTTCAACAGCTTGCGAATAGGGAATGTTTTTGCCTTGCTAGGCAAAATGCATTTGCAAGGTATAGCCCAGAATGATATGCACTTAGGAAATTTCTTGTCAGCGGATTCACTCGTCTATGCCTTGGACCCAGCCAGAATGAAATTTTCCTCAGCGGCGCTCTCTTTACGGCAGTCGTATTTGAATGTCGCCGCATTATTGGCCAGGCTTCCAAAAGCTTGGCTACGCTATCAGGAAAATTTTTTGAGCCGGTATTGTCAAGCTCGCCAGCTGCCTGCAGATAATATCGCCAAGGCGTCATTAGCAGAGGCCTTGGTGACGATCAAGCGCCAGTATAATGCGCGATTACTGCGACGCATCTCCCGGCCCGGCCGGCGGGTGATTATGATCAAACAAAAAAGTTTTCGGGCTTGGTTTTGTCGACGCTATTTTAACGACGCCGACATCCAACTTTTACTGCGAGGGCTGCCGGAATTGCCGGAGCCAAAAGCAGTTTCTTTTTCGACTTTATTTGCAGATCAGGTAGTAACCCTGGGCGCATCCAAAAAAAGGTCTCTGCGGCTCGATTTCTATCAGCCGGATAGTTCTTGGAAACGCTTCTTCTTCCGAGTTAAAACAATTATTTGCTGTCGTTTAGTGCCAATTTTTCCTAAATATCAGGAATGGGTGCGGGGCTGGAAGAGTTTTTGGAATCAAGAAGCTGAGTTACCGCCAGCCGCATATCTGGAATTTTATGCTCCGCCGGAAGCACAAAAAGCGCTACTGATTCAGGTTGAGCCAAAAAATAAACTACAGTACGCCGACGACGTTGCAGCCCAGCCCTTGTGACTGGTTTCGTCATTTGCCAAGGCGCTGCGGATCGTGTGTCAGGGGGGCTTAACATTATCTGCTTGTGGCTTGGCAAACGGCATTTTCCGACCGTCCGAGGACAGGTAATGCCGACAAAAGTCGTTTACAAGCAGCCGTTTTGCCTAATCTGTCAACTATTGACTTGCAGAATTAGCGACAGTGATTACTTTATTCGCGAATGGTCGCTGCCACCCAGCCAGGTCACGATAATGTGAGACTGTTACTCCTTCAACTCTAAACCAGGTTTATCCGTTCTATGCCTGATCCAATCTATATTCTCGGCCTGTCTGGTCTTTACCACGACAGTGCCGCCGCCTTGCTAAAAAATGGCACTATTGTCGCCGCCGCTCAAGAAGAACGTTTTACGCGCAAAAAACATGATAGCCGCCTGCCTGCAGAGGCCATTGCTTACTGTTTGCGTGAAGCTGAGATTAGCGCCGCCGAGCTGAATTATGTCGCGTTTTACGAAAAGCCATTACTTAAATTTGATCGTCTGCTGGAGACCTGGTTTTCTTCTGCACCGCGCGGTTTTGGCCAATTTCTCTCTGCGTTACCCAGCTGGTTGAATGAAAAGCTGCATCTGCCACGCGAAATGGACCGAGTGCTGGACAAACTCTTTACTGGAAAATATGTTTTTTTGGAACACCACGAATCGCACGCTGCCAGCGCCTTCTTCCCCAGTCCTTTTGCCGAAGCGGCGATTATCACCCTCGATGGCGTCGGCGAATGGACGACTGTCAGCATCGGTATCGGCCGTAATCATAGCATCGAACTCCTGCACGAAATGCGTTTCCCGCATTCGCTGGGCCTGCTCTATTCGGCCTTCACTTATTTTACCGGCTTCAAAGTCAATTCCGGCGAATATAAACTGATGGGACTCGCCCCTTACGGCCAACCGATCTACCGCGACCTGATCCTGGAAAATTTACTTGATCTGAAAGAGGACGGTTCTTTCCGTCTGAATATGGCTTATTTCAGCTATTGCCACGACAACGTTATGACCGGCGAAGCGTTTGCTAAACTCTTCGGCGGTCCCCGCCGACAACCCGAGGCAGGGTTAACTCAACGCGAAATGGATATCGCTGCCTCGATTCAGCTCGTGACCGAAGAGATAATGCTGAAAATCGCCCGTTATGCCCAAAGGGTAACCGGCCTGAAAAATGTCGTGCTGGCCGGCGGTGTGGCCTTAAATTGCGTCGGCAATGGTCGGGTCCTGCGCGAAGGCCCATTCCGCCAAGTCTGGATTCAACCGGCGGCCGGTGATGCCGGCGGAGCTCTCGGAGCCGCCCTTTTTGTCCATCACCAGCTGTTGCAAAATCCGCGTCAGCCCGATGGAGTGAATGACGTCCAACGCGGCTCTCTGCTTGGCCCGCGCTTTGAGACAAAAGAAATTAAAGTTTTTTTAGATTCACTGCAGGCACCGTATCACCTCTACGAGCTCGAAGAAGAGTTACTAGACGTCGTAGCGGAGTTACTCAACGCTGGTTCAGTCGTCGGCTGGTTCCAAGGACGGATGGAATTCGGCCCTCGTGCTCTTGGCAGTCGCAGCATTCTTGGTGACGCCCGTGACCGCGAGATGCAGAGCCGGATGAACCTCAAAATTAAATTTCGTGAATCCTTCCGGCCTTTCGCCCCCAGCGTGTTACGTGAAGATGTGTCTGAGTACTTCGAGCTGCAGACAGAGAGTCCTTATATGCTGCTGGTATCGCCGGTGCAAGAGGCACAAAAATTGCCCTGTACCGCTGCCGAGATGCACAATCTGCAAGGCCTTGACCGGCTCAAATTTCCTCGCAGTCTCATTCCTGGGGTAACTCACGTCGACTACTCGGCTCGTGTGCAGACAGTCGCTCCCGAACATCATCCGCGCTACTACCGGTTGCTGCAAGCATTCAAGCAACGCAGCGGCTGTGGCTTGCTGATCAATACCAGCTTCAATATCCGCGGCGAACCGATCGTGTGTACGCCACAGGACGCTTACCGCTGTTTTCTGGCTACCGGGATGGACGCCCTAGTCCTGGAAAATGTCGTGCTGTTGCGGACTGAACAGCCAGAGTCCACACAAAAAGACTTCTCCTCGTATTTTTCTAAATTCGAACTCGACTGAGTACCCCAAACTGAGTCGCAGTGTTTTTTGCCCAACTAAGGAAGATTCAATGGCTTTAGTTAAACTAGATTTACATCCTCCGGCTGGTAAATTGCGTGATTTCGGCGATATTGCCTTGTGTATGTGCGTGATTCTGGCCCTGCTCGGTAACTGGTTGTTCGGTTGGAGCTTCAATGTAGTTCGCGGGTTGGTTTTAGCCGGGCTGGCCGTCTATCTGCTCAGCCGTTGTTCGACTCGGTTGGTTCTGCCAATTTATCGGGCCTTGATGTTACTCTCTTTTCCAATCGGTTGGCTGATCTCCCATCTCGTACTCGGACTCTTCTACTATCTCGTGATTTGCGCTATCGGTCTCTTCTTCCGCATCATCGGTCGCGATGTCTTGCAGCGAAAATACGATCCTAAGGCTGATAGTTACTGGATGCCGTGTGAGAAGAAAAAAAATTCAGCGCGCTACTTTCAACAATTTTAGAAATGCTGACATCGCCGCTCTTTTTCTCACTTTCGACGACTGGGAGATACAATAATGTCTGAAAACAAAGATAGTTTTGCGGATTTGGCTCATAGCAGACGCCAATCGCTGGGACGGGAATTTCTCAATTTCCTGAAACACAACAAAAAATGGTGGTTGTTACCGGTTTTGCTGATCCTACTTGGCCTGGGCTTGTTGATTTTCCTTAGCGGAACAGCCGCTGCACCCTTTATCTACCCACTGTTCTAATTTGGTTCACACTGCTATGCCGATATTTTCTCAGAAAAAACGTCTTTATGTCAGTTTGCTCGTTCTAGTTGGGCTGGCTCTCTTGTGGTGCCGACAAAGTAACTTGGCGTACAATATCGCCCAACAACGCCCGATTTTGCTTGGGCGTTACACTGAATCCTATACTTTTTTCCTGCTGGCAGCCACCTTGTTAGCCACTTGGGTCCTCTTTGCCTGGTGGACTGGTCGCCCGCTCTTACCTTGCCAAAACGCCAGCCGCCAAACTATCTTCAAGACCATCGCCGTGCTTCTGTCAGTCGTCAGCGCTTTTTTCTGCGTGGACTTGTTTCTCCGGATAACCGGGCGACATTATTACGAAGACCCTGAGCACGCGGAGTTTTATCGCCGCTTACCTAACCAGCATTACGCCAACGTTTACAATGACGTCCCTAAATACCCGTTTGCCTATCCAGATCTACCACTTGGTGCGCCGTCGGTTCACTATACATTCAGAACCGATGCGCACGGCTTCCGCAATACCTCCTCCGCCGACATCTACAGTTGGATAGCCATCGGCGATTCTTTCACGGAAGGCTCACAAGTTTCCGATCAGGATGTCTGGGTCACCCGTCTGAGTGAACGTTTGCAACACCCTCTCTACAACTGCGGCATTTCCGGCGGCAGCCCGCTAACCTACTTGGCACTATTGAAGGTGCAGGGGGAAAATGTCAATGCCCCAGGAGCGCTCTATATGCTCTATGAAGGCAATGATTTCCGAGCCTCGAATTTCCGGGCTGAGAAAAAAGGCAAAGGCAACTGGTATGCTAGCCCCGGCCGATATCTGCATAACTCACCCTTGCGTCGGCGTCTGAAGCGGCTGGTAATCCACCTCCTCGGCCCGATCGGCAGCCGTCGCTTCGCTGGAAACCCTGCCGTGCATAGCCCCGACCATCACCTTTACCCAGTTGCTTGGCTCCCTTTTAAAGTCCATCCAGAGCATAATACTCACTTTGCCTTTGACGTCAAACGATTGAGCCGGCATTTGCTCACTCGCGAGACCTTTCTGCACAGCAAAGGCTGTCGGGAGACTATGCGCTTGATGAAGGAATTCCGTGATATCTGTCGCCAGCAAAACAAAACTATGCTGGTCGTCTACGCCCCTGATGCTCCACACGTGCTGCTCGACGAAATCTGCCGACGAATCCCGGACGAACAACTATATGCCTATATGGCTACCTATCTGAAAGACCTCCCAGACCCCCCGACCTTAAAACAAAAGCTCCAGCAAGGTTGCGAAGTCCGCGAAAGCGTTATGCGGGAATTTTGTGAGGCTGAGGGAATTCCCTTTCTGAGTCTGACCCCAATCCTTAAAAGCAAGACTGCCGAAGGACAACAAACTTATTTCTGCTACGACCAGCATTGGCCTCCGACCGGACACCACATCGTCGCCGATTTCTTGGCTGAACATCTGCCAGCTCTAACAGACCCTGCCGACAAAGTTGGCTCCGCCGGCTCTGATTGAAGCCGCATCCAATGGCTGTCCCGAGAACGGCTGCTGGCGGGCAGATTGGGTACACTCGCAATCCTTAAAACAGCAGATTTGCTCGCCAGCTATTCGGATCATCTCGTTGCGGCTAAACTGCGCTTAAGAGCTGGGGAGAATCACCTTCTGGCAATTACCCTGAGGTCTCGATGACCGAACACAGACACCACTGAACAGCAGCAAGCTACAACCTTGCCGCCTCGCAGACTTCTACCAGTCTGTTCCCGATAAGTCAGAGGTAATCGTAGGCCGGGCAGGTTAATGCGCCTGAAATCACCTAGGAGGAGTAACCAGTTCAAAACAGTCGCTAGCAAAGAAATATCGCCGACTGAGTTGAATTATTCGTTTCGATGCTTAAATTTATATCTGAAGACCGCGTTGAGGAAGTAGTAAATTAGACCACCGACTTTTAAGACCCTATAACTCAACCGGTTGTAAGATCGAAAAACATCTTCTCCCTCGGCTTGACTTGACTTGATAATCGTCAGGTCCCTTTCTCGCTTCGCTAAATATTTTTGTTAACTGTAAATCGTTGTTATCAACGCAAGGAGTTTGTTATGCACGCAAGGACCATAAAAGCCGGTATCTCAGCAATTTGTAGTGTCCACTGGGAACGGCGACTTTTTGATTCGTTGATTCCTCTGCCGGATGGCACCAGCTACAATGCTTACTTGGTTGAGGGCGAAAATGCAACTGCGCTGCTTGATACCAGCGACCCCATTTTTCAGGCTGAATTTCTCGCACAGCTGGAAAATAGACCCGACATTGATTATGTGGTTTCACAGCATTGCGAGCAAGACCATTCTGGCCTGATCCCCGAAGTGCTCGCACGCTTTCCTGCCGCCGTGCTGGTTTGCAATGAAAAGGCCTACAATCTGCTGACTACGCATCTGCCTATCCCGGCCGAGCGCGTACAGATTGTGACCGACGGCGAACAGCTCTCTCTCGGTGGGAAGACCCTGCAGTTCATCTTCACACCCTGGGTGCATTGGCCAGAGACAATGTGCACCTATGTGCCCGAAGACAAGTGCCTCTTCTCCTGTGACTTCTTCGGCTCACACCTGGCAACTACAGACCTGTTCGTCACCAATCAGGCGCAAGTGTACGAAGCCGCTAAGCGCTATTTTGGTGAAATAATGATGCCGTTCCGTAATATCATTGTCAAGAACCTGGAGAAACTCTCCCCCTATGATTTCACTATGATTGCCCCGAGCCACGGCCCGATTTATAATGACCCAGATTTCATTCTGGCGGCCTATCGCGATTGGACCTCGGCGAAAATGAAGAACGAAGTAGTTCTGCCCTATATCAGTATGCACGGTTCGACGGAGATAATGGTCAAGCACCTGATTGATGCACTGGCCGCAAAAGGCGTGTCGGTGCAGGCATTTGATCTGTCAGTAACAGATATCGGCAAGCTGGCGATGGCATTGGTTGATGCAGCCACCTTGATCGTCGGCACACCCACGGTGCAAATCGGCCCTCACCCGGCCGTGCATTATGCCGCCTTCCTGGCCAATTTCTTGAAGCCCAAACTTAAGTACGCCGCAATAATTGGCTCGTTCGGCTGGGGCAGCAAGGTAATCGAACAAATCTCCGGCTTGATCCCGAATCTGAAAGTCGAGATACTAGGAACTGTCCTGCATAAAGGACTGCCTGACGCAGAAGCCTTGGCGCAGCTCGACGCCCTAGCTGAAGCAGTCGCTAAAGCACATCAAGAAGACCCCGATGTGCTCACGGATTAACCAACCGTAGATAAAAAATTTGCCTAATGAGGATGACGAAAATGAAAGCTGTAGTTGATGCAAAATCGTGTGTCGGCTGTGGACTCTGCGCAGATTCCTGCCCGGAAGTCTTCGAAATGGATAACGACAATATCGCAATAGTAAAAGTGGACCCTGTGCCAGCAGACGCCGAAAGTTCTTGCCAGGAAGCCGCCGAGAATTGCCCAGTGGAAGCCATAAGCATTACCCAGTAATCGCGGCAACTAAATCTAAAATGCTGGCCAGTAAAGAAATATTACCGTGGGCGGTTGCATTTTAGGACAAAATGATGCGGCTCAGTGCTTTATTAACCAAGCTGCGGCTTTTGCTGCTTGCTGGCTTGTTAAGTAAACTTCAGACTTTAACTTCAGCCAAAATATCATCGACAAGGATTGCCATTATGAAAAAGTTTACCCTGATTGAATTGCTGGTGGTGATTGCCATCATCGCCGTCCTCGCCTCGATGCTGCTGCCAGCACTACAGAAGGCTAGAATGGCCGCGCAGGCGACTAAGTGCATCGCCAATCTGAAGCAAGTCGGCATCCATCTCTTCAACTATAGTAGCGATTACAACGACTATATCCCCCCTTACAATATGGCCCAGATTACCGGTTCGTCATCGGCTCTGCAAACCCATATAGTCGCCAACGGCGGTCAGGCCCTAAGTTCCACTTCTACCACTTGCGGCTGGTCTAACATCCTGTCTTGGCTTAAATACACCAATGTAAAGTACAGCTCCAAGGGCACAGCTGAGAATGAGTTCTTCTGTCCTGTACGGATGGACTCACCTCGCGCTCGGAACCTCGATTGGTATTACGGGCTGACTTATGGTCTGCCGCATACCAGCCGCCATCTCAGCTATAGCGATTCACTGAGCAACAGCAAATCGCTCTGGCGCTTCTCGGAATGGCGCAAGCCTACAACTGCCGTGCTGGCCGCCGACTCCGGCAGCATAGACAGTAATCAGGGCTGGATCATTATGACCGCCGGCATTGCTCCCACCAGCGATAGCAGTCGGGCTTGGAACCGTCACGGCGACACCTGCAACGTCCTCTGGATTGATCAGCACGTCAGTGGAGTCAAGGCAGTCGGCAGTGACAGCAAGAACCTCTATTTAATTCCCGGCAGCCCACTTGAGCGTTTCAAGGTCAACATCTGGTTCCGGCGCTAA
>CAZUCG010000094.1:0-8475 GCA_964619145.1 uncultured Lentisphaeraceae bacterium
CGGATATTGTCGCGAGGCCAAATAAAAGACAGTTTATGACCAAATAAGGGCTCTTAGGGGCTCTCCAAATATCCTCGCCGAAAAAGCAAAACAACCTGTATTACTACAGTCTAATCTATAAATCAGATAAGATTTCAGGGGTTACCATCCATCCGTCGGACGTTATATTTGGCGTATAATTCCTTAATAAATGTCAGGTAACGTCGCCCTTCCTCTTCGGCCTCGAGATGACGACGGATTTTATCAGCAATTTCTTGATTCAGTGAATCCGCGCCGGGGATGACATCTGCCAAGCGCACCAAGTAGATGCTACCACCGAGTTCGATGTCGTCTTGGCTCACCTCACCAGCTTGTAATTGTTTTACCACTGCATCGATTTTATCATTCAGAGAGGTCAGCCACCCCTGGTCACCGCCCTGCTTCGCCTGCGCGCCTTCAGAGTACTTCCGAGCCAAATCAGCAAAGCTCTTTCCGTTGGCCAGTTGTTGACGGATTTCAGCACAAGTCGCGGATATTTTCTCCGCATAACGGCCATCTTTCTTTAACTGGATTACCTCCAGCCGGAATTGCATTTTTTGCCGAAATTGTTCCGCGTGTTCAGTATAATACGCTTGGACTTTCGGTTGTGAGATGGTAATACCGCTATTAACCCGGTCATAGAGGAGCATTTCTACCGCTAGGGTCTTGCTGAGTTTTTCGGTGAATTCCCGCAAGGTCATATTTTCAGCATAAAGGAGGTCTTCAAATTTAGCCCGGTCGCCGCCGGTCTGTTCCTGGATGATCTGATCTAGGCGTTCCTGAATGACACTAGTAGGCACTTTAGCTTTGAGTGTCTGGAATTCCAAAAAGATCAACTCGTGGTCAATCATCCTGCTTAAGGTCCGGCGCCGGATGTCGATGACCTTCTCCTCTCGCTGTTGATTAGTCAAATCCCGCGGGAGCCTGGCTTCCTCTTGGACGGAGGCCTGCTTGACCTCAAAAGCAGTAATCACTTTTTCGCCAACCACAGCCAATAACGAATCGCCATAGTAAAATGACTCTTGGGCAAGCACAACGCTAGTTATGACAACTGCCAGGATACAAAAAAAACGACGCTGCATAATTATTCCTTAAATTAAAGTTGACAAATTATTTTCCGACAAGAAATTCAGTAAAGGTAACTGGCCTTATGACCGTGGCGTCTGGTGTACTTAATTGCGACCTTCGCCTAAGTTGTTCTGACTGCGAATTTGCAAAGCAATTTTTTTGGCCTCGCCGGAACGCGGGAGGTTAGAATTGCCGAGGTCTTCATAAAAGCGGGCGGCTTTGCGCAAAGAATCAAGATTGCCTTTCTTACGCAAAATCTCACCCAGCTTAAAAACACTCAAGCAGTAATAGCGCCATTCACGGACGTTATTGTTTTGTCGGTCGGTGACATAATTCAAGTACACTTCTTCAAAGCACTTTGCGGCTTGTTCGATATCGCTTTTGTCCAACAGACAATTGCCTAGTTGGTAGAGGGCGATTTCCTTTAATGCCAATGAAGCGGCAGAATCGGGCCGCAAAATAGTCTGCAGGCAATCGATAGCCTTGTCCACTAAGGTCGGATTAGCGACGGCCAGTTGGCGATACATCTCTGCTTGACGTCCCAAGGCGGCATAGCCTAAATTACTGTCCTTGCCAGAATTACGCGCTAAGGCAAAATACTTGTGCGCTTCCTCAAAATTTCTCTCTTGTGCCAAGACATCTCCTAGGAGCATCTCGACCTTGGTCTGGAGTTGGCCCTCCAACTTGAATGGCTCAGCTTTAAGCAGCTCCAACAAGATATTGCGTGCGATATCCAATTGTCCCAACAGGAATGAGCATCGTGCAGATTCGTACATCCCCAGCGGGACCAGCCCTGAGGTAAATTGTGGTCGGCGCAGTAAGCTATAGTATTTTTGTGCTTCGATTATATTCTCACGTGATGCCGGTGGTTGAACTGGCTGTTCTAGATATTCACCCAGGGTAGAATCGCTGGCACTTTCTTGCGACAGTGAAAGATAATAATCCCCCGTGGTCAAAAAAACATAAGCCGCGACCGGCAGTTGGCTGTACGGCTTGCTCGACGGTTTTTCGCTTTCTAGACCTGGCAGAAATTCCTCAACCAAGGTCAAAGCCTGGGAAGCACGACTAGAGGCAAAAAAGGCCCTAATTTGCAGATATTTCCATAATGGCGCGTCCTCAGCAGCGGGATATTTTTGCAATGCCTCCTGTAAAATGGCGACTGCCTGCACTGGCGGGTGGGCCGCATTCTCAGCCGCGCGGTAACTCTCATAAAATGCCTGCACCGCCAATTCCTGACGCGGGCAATCCTTCCCGACAGCGAGCAAAAATGCACTCGCCTTGGCGTGACTCTCCGCTGATTTAGCCTGCAAGCGCATCGCGATGCCACTCTTGAGTTTAGCCTCCCAGAGTAGATCGTCAGTGGGCCGTTCATTCACAAACAGCGAGAATTCCTTTTCGGCCTCGGCATATTTCCCTTGTTCAAAATAGCATTTAGCCAGCTCAAAACGGGCAGTTCGGGCCGGTGGGCAATCCTTGAAGTGCTCTTCCAGCAACTTACTATAATACTCAATGGCCTTGTTCAAGTCTTTGGCATTCACTGCGGCTTGAGCGGCCCTGCGGTAGGCTGCTGCGGCTTGGCAGCATTCTTCCTGCGTCGGGGCAGTACTGGATATGGCAATTTCCGCACCTTTGGCAAAGGTAGCAATGGCTTCCAGATATTGTCCTTCCTTTTCAAAACAACCTGCTTGACGGACATAGGCATCATAGCGGATATTGCTGGGCTGCAATGCGCTTTTGGCCACTTCCCCAAATAATTCCGCGGCTTTCATAGTTGCGCCAGTTTCCACCAGCAATTCCGCTAATTTAATGGTCATCGAATAATATTCACGACTATCAGAAAAATTCTGGCGAAAATTCTCCAGGGTCATCTTGGCTTGCGCTATGCGGCCTGACTTGACTTGGCAATCAGCAATTCTAATGCTGCATTTGCTTTGGTCTTCTTTGTTGAGAGCAACTTGCGAGGCTTTAGTGTAAACCTTCTCAGCATTCTCAAATTGGCTATGCGCGAAGCCTAACTCGCCTAGCTCCCAAAGCATCTTCCACCAATCGGCATCCGGGCCATCTGGACAACGGCTTTCTATTTTCTGGAAAAGTGCATATACGTCATCGAACTGCCCTTGGCCAGTGCGAGCCATTACCTGCAACAAGGCAAAAGACAGCTGGTCATTTTTATCTACGCGTTGTTCAATGGCGGCAAGAATTTGTTCTGCCTGGACATATTCCTGGCAGGCCAGATGAGCACGCGCTAAACGCGAGTACAAGGGGAAATCGATTGTCTGATTAGCAGGCAAAGAAGCAGTGTAATTTTTAATAATCGCTATTACCTTGGCCCAGTCTTTTTTTTGCCCAGCACAATCAGCACACAATAACACTGCCTGCTTACGGTAGTTGTTAATGCTGTCATCCTGCAACAGCGGCTGCGCTAATTGCAAACACGCATCCCATTGGCCGCGTTTAAATGCCAGCTGGGCCTCTAAGATGGTCAGCCAAGCACTAATATGCCTAGGCAAATATTTTGTTGGGTAGAGGTTGTTCTCTTGCAAGCACTTGTCTGCCGCCGGCAAATCGCCCAGCGCTAAGTATGCTTCCGTCAATTTTGCGCTTACGGTCGCGAATTCCGGTTGCCTACCATCGACCGCTTGGCGATATTCCAGAAAATGTCGACAGGCCAGCTCATACAGCTTCTCCCGCATTGCTTGATCGCCGCGTTGCAAGCTGATAGCGTGTGGGTCAACTGGCTGGCTTTCCGCCTCGAAGGTAAAATCCGGAACGGCATTTCCCTGGGCCCAAAATACAGGCTGCAGAAAAATGACCATCAGCAAAAACACTAAACTTTGTTTCATTATAAGCCTCAGCATAAAATCAAGGCTGTAAAAGTTCAGCCTGGATTATGGTAGTCAAACTGCGTAAAGCCTCTTCGTGTGCTTTGATTAGCGCTTCCTCATCACCCGTGGTATAAGAAAAAGAATAGGCAAAAGGCAAGCGCTTTTCGCTCTCTGGCAACTTCAGCCGACAATGGCCTTTGACCACAAAAACGCCGGCCTTGTTCCCCTCAAAACGCTGAAAGACAAATTCCAGCACTGGCACTCTTGTCTCCTGGCCCTGAAGCGGGAAACTCTGCTGTAGATAACGCTTGATTCCTTCAGACAGCAATTGTCCCCACTGGGCAAAATTGTGGATTTTTATTTCTTGCTCTCCGAGCCGGCTCACCAATTCCCAGCGCTGCAAATAAGATGGCAAACTTACTTTGCTGACCTTGGCCGCGAACTCGACTGGCAACGCCTCAGGCGAGGACAAAATAAAGATCCGAGTCGGACGCTGACTGCGCAGGCAGGAACAATGCATTAACGAACCCAGTAAAAATAAGCACAAAAAATGTCTTGCTGTCATTTGTTGACCTTTCCTCGTATTAGCGATGCCGGATTGCGGCGAAGATATTCTGCCAAGTTCCGCAAAGCTAGGGCGGCCCGTTGTAGCTCAGCTAAAGCTTCATTGACCTCATTCTGCAACGGCGAGTCTTCACCCAGATTTTCTCGAGCCGATTTTAACAAGCTTTGAGTCTCTAGCATAGTCTCACTTAACTGCCGAGAATTCTGCACCAAGCCATCTAGTAATTCACTGACTTGCGGCTCCTTGCTGACCAACAGCTGGTCTAGGTGTTCCATAAATTGCTGGCTGACCTGTGATAGCTCTGAGACTTGTTCGGCGACTGCTTCAGCCTTGAAGACGACCCGGTTTATGCCACTTTCAAGATTTTCCCGAACAGGCTCCACCGCCATATCCAGCTTGTTCAGCACCGATTCGAGTCGCACCAGCGTCCCGGACACTTGCAGCAACAGTGGCCCCAGGCCCATCTTGCTGTTTTTAACCAAGCGATTGAGGCCCTCGCTAGTCTGACTTAGGTCGGTCAGCAGCTGGCGGAATTTACCTTCGCCGATGAAATTGGATAAATCCTCAATCGCTAGATAAAAAGTCTCTACGTGATCAGTAAAGTCCTTATTTCCCAGTGAGAGGAACAGCCGCTCGAAAACCGACATCTGCACGGGCAGGATGTTATTTTGCAAATCATTGCGCATTTCTTCGTCGAAGATTGAATTCGGGAAGAAGTTCATTTCGATAAAAAGCTGTCCGGTCAACAAGCTCAAAGATTGCAATTGGGCCCGAACTCCCTCTTTTTCCACCAAGTAAGCCAGCAATAAGCGCAACTTCGCCCGGTTGTCTACTGACAACAGCCGGGTGGAGATAGTACTGGGCAGGGAATCCGTCCAGCTGGTTTTCATCCCCATTGCCTGAGGTGACAAGGAAATAGTCACTTCAATCGGCCAGCCATCACGACTATTTTCTCCTTCATTGCGTTGGTAGGATAGAGCAATATTGGAGACTTGACCAATCCGGACCCCCCGAAACATCACCGGTGAGCCGATGGATAAGCCCTTGACTGACTTGTCAAAAAATATTTTGTATTTAACTTCCGAAACAAAGAGTTTCTTGCCGCCAAAAGCCACTACCATAAATACTGTCAAACAGCAGCCGGCCAAAACAAAAATTCCGATCGCAGTAGCTCGTGCTTTTGTCGCCATAGACGAATTTCCTTAGAAATATTAGGTAGCTTTTCGGTACGTGGACGGGTGGCTCAATTACTGCTACAAGCCTTGCTGAGCGCTCCCACCTCGGGTCAAAAATTGCTGCACGCCCGGGTTGTCAGAGGAGGACAGCAGGCTCTTCGGATGACCATACGCAGTCATAGTCTTGCTATCAGCATCAAGAAAAACCGAGTTATTGCCGATGGCAAAGATACTGGCCAATTCGTGGGTGACCACCACTAAGGTCGCCCCCAGGCTGGCCCGTAATTGCAAAATCAAATCATCCATCCGTTTGGCAGTGACCGGGTCCAAACCGGCAGAGGGCTCGTCAAAAAACAACAACTCCGGGTCCAGAGCAATTGCCCTGGCCAAGCCGGCGCGTTTTTGCATTCCGCCGCTGATTTGGGACGGGTAATAGTTGCCGAATCCCGCCAATCCGACTAGCGACAGCTTCAACTCACAGAGCTCGACGATATCCTGGCGGGTGTAACGCGTGTATTCACGTAAAGGCAAGGCGATGTTTTCAGCCAAGGTCATTGAACTCCACAAGCCGCCGCGTTGATACAAGACACCGACTCGGCGCATAATCAGCTCACGCTCAGACGGACTCTTTTGCCATAAGTTCTCACCCCAGAAAAAAATATCGCCTTTGGCCGGTTTATGCAAACCCAGTAAATGCCGCAAAAGGGTGCTTTTACCACAACCGCTTCCGCCCATAATGATAAAGACATCGCCTTTAGCAATGCGGAAATTCAAATCCCGCTGGATGACCCGGTGACCATATTTCATAGTCAAGTCACGCGCTTCAATGACTGTATTGATGGATTCTGCTTCCGACATAATTCTAACTTATCAGCAAAACGTGAGGCGACAGGCTTAAAGCTGCGCCGAGAAATGTCTGCCCAAAATGCGCCTAAATTTTCACGATGACTGTGACGATGGTGATAACGGCCGTGGCCAAGACAATGCAGACAATGCTGTTTACTACCGCCTCGGTGGCGGCCTTGCCCACACCCTCAGCCGTCCGGCTACAATATAGCCCTTGATAACAGCCACAAGCAGAAACCAGGATGCCAAAGACTAGACAAGTAAAAAGTCCGACCAGCAAATCTGCGATTTTCGTTGTCGTCACCAGCTGTTGATAGAATTCCAGGAAGGTCAGATTAAGGTAATAAATCCCCACCAGCATCCCACCGATAACGCCCAAGAGGTCGGCAAACAAACAGAGGACAGGCAACATCGCTGTCAAAGCCAGACAACGCGGCAGTACCAGGAACTCCATTGGCGGGATGCCCATCGTCACGAAGGCGTCAATTTCCTCGTTAGTCTGCATTGTGCCCAATTCGGCAGCATAAGCCGCGCCAGTGCGTCCGGCCATCACCACACCGACCATCACCGGCGCCATCAGTCGCAGAATACCAATGCCAATCAAACTGGCCACGTAGATTTCAGCGCCGAACCATTTTAGCGGTATTGCTCCGATAAAAGCCAGAATCACACCCATCAGAAAGCTGATTAAGGAGGTGATTCCCAGCGCAGCCGGCCCAGCCGAAGCGAGTTGGCTGATCAGATCACGGGTCTGAAAACGGGCTCGACCCAGCAACATTTTCAACAAAGTCTGGGTCAATTCACCTGTGAATGATAAGACATTAAGACTGATTTGGAGGATGTTTGCACCCCACTCGCCAATCGACTGGACGATATTATTGGCGGTGGCGTGATGGTCATCTTCAGGTCGCATTGTGGCCTGACTCAACTGTAAAAGACGACGCACTCCTTCCGGCAGTCCAGCTGGTTCCCAAGGCAAATCACGTTCAGACAACTGCCGCAAAAACCAGCGCAAAAAAAGCAGCAGCGAGCTATCCCAGTATTCGAGAGCTCGACAATCGAAGATCACCCTTATCCCAGTGGGCAATGTCAGTTCAGGCAGGTCGCTCAGACAATTCTGCTCGCGCCAAGACCCTTGCAGCAGTAGGACAGCTGTGTCCGAGGAACGCTCGCTGGCTGAGCGCAATGTCGCCCTCGACGGTACAATTATCTGTTCAAGCATATCTGCTGTCCTGGCATCCATAAAACCTAAACTAGCAAAATCAAGAGACTGCAAGCGAAGACCAGCCAATCACAAAAAACCGCCTTCCATCCGCTGCAGAGTCTGACAATCCTGAAGTTGATCCTTGATGTCCTGCATCAGCGACTCAAGCTGCTGATTGCGAGTCTTAAGCAAATCTTTTATCTGGGCTGGACAATTTTTTTCGAATTGTTGCAGCAGCGCCAGGGATATTTCGGCAAAGCGCAGTACCCGTTTGCAATGAGCAGCAGCTGAAGCTAATTCGTGGGCAATCAGTGCCTCCATACAGGCATTCAAATTTCCCAAGCTGCGACTGAGAAAAAATTGTATCCGGGTTCCTGCCAAGACGCTTTCCTGGGGAATCAGTATGGCTAGGATGTTACACCAATCAAACACACTCTGGTAGAGAAACGCCGCAATCTTCCGACCACGGTTGTCAAGTTGCTTCAATAACGCCATTTCTGGCGGCAATTCTTCCGCATCAGGCGAATCCCAAGGATTGTTGTCTTGCAGATTGCTTTGGCTAAACTCATCAGGTGGCTCAATGTCAACTTTGTCTTGATAATCATTGAGCGAATCAAGGAATTCGGCCGGGAATTCCTTTTTTAATTGCGACATTATCAACTCATCACAGGCCGGCAAGTCGCCAAAGCGAGCTAATAAGGAAAAATAACGGGCCGCGAATTCGTCATTAAGACGCAATACCTCATCTTTGTCAAGGTTCGAATGGTAATTGGA
>CAZUCG010000095.1:0-8354 GCA_964619145.1 uncultured Lentisphaeraceae bacterium
GGCGTCGGGCGGTGTACTGGGTTGCCGCCGCTATTTTGACTGCGACAGTGACGTTCTAGGAAAAACACTTTTACCCTACCTGCCAGGAAAATAGGGGGAGGGGTAGGAGAAAAAAAGGAGAAATGATTATGAGTAACGAGCTAAACAAAGAACCAAACTACTGCTGCGACTGTGGGCATGCAAAAAAACACTGGGTACGTGGATTGATGTGCTATTGCAAGGAGTTGCAGGAATTAGGCGATATTAGCGCAGTAACAGCAATGGACGTCGGTGGCGACAAGAGAAGGGATTGTGAATATCTAAGGCAACGGCCTGGTTATTTTGTTCACTGCAAGTATTACAAAGGCAGCTACCGGGGGCATCCATTTTTCCCGCCCAGGGAAAGCATGAATCCATTGCCGACATTGCCGCCGAAAACAAGTAAAGGAGAAGATGATATGACAAACAAAGAAGCTAGAGACCTCTATCAGAGAGTACTGGAACTCAACGATGCTTATTGGGGAGAGGGGCGAGACGCCCGCGACGCCTATTGGAAACAGATGCGCCGCAAGATGGACGAAAGGGAAGAACAAAGCCAAACAATTATAAATCTTGTTCGGGAAATAAATATAAAACTGGACGAGAGAAAAAGCAATACGCAACCGGCTGAACCAGCAGAGACACAACATAGTGCTGCGTCAGGAGAATCGCGTTCTTGGGCACCGGGGGAAAGGGAAGCCTTGCAAAAGAGCAATGCCGCAAAGCTGTTGGCGGGTGGGATTGCGTCAGGCTACTATTCTGAGAAGGAAAACCTGCTGTATTTTTATAATCAACTGCCGTTGCATGCACTAACGGAATGCTGCCCCAGCCGAGAAGCGGCTTGGTGCCGTATGGCTCAACTTGATTTGATTGATGCCGAGATGCTCGATTACAGAAGCAAAGAGGTGGCCTATAATAAAGGGTTTCAAATTATATGTATGACTAGATTGGCGATATTAAGCTTTAAGCCGCGGACGCCAATGGATGAAAGATGTATTTGGGTCTCAATATTTGATTCAAAGTCTAAAAACGAACGGCGCAACTTTATGGAAACATTATTGCAAGACAGCATGAGAATAGAAACAGCCGAGTAATCGCCTCTTTTTATAGTTGCTTAATTTCTTGTAAATCGCTAAATGTTAGAAATTAACATTTCTTTGTTAAAAACTGGCATTTAGCCAAAGGAAAAGTAAGTTATCATTATGGCTGACCTACCCAATAGGATGCTGGACACAATGGAATTAGCTACCGCGCTAAGTGTTAGCTATAGAAGTATTGACGTTGCAAGTCGCAGGGAAGATTTCCCGAAGCGCGACATTGCGAAAAAGTACGATACCATTGCTGTTTGCGAGTGGGTTGTTAATTCTTCACAGCGCAAGTCGAAAATGTGGCATAGCGCCAAAAGCATATTAGCAAATTACCGGAAGTTATCCACGATAGCCAAGAATGTTAAAAAAGTTTCGCTGCCCGCGCCTTCTGCTGCTGCTTTAAGCTCTAGTAAAAAGCAGACGGCAGAAGGTGTCCCAGTTAAGGTATCGATTCCTAATCCAGACAACCCCGATGATACCGGCGACTTTGCAGACATACTGGACAAGTTCCGCTATGCGGTAAATTACTATGCCGACAAGTGGCAAGATGCTTCCGTAGATAGCGAGGACGAGGACAAGGCTTCTATTTTAATCCGTAACTGGTCGCAAGCTTTTGACCAATTACGCAAATCAGAAGAAAGCGTAATTGCCATAAAAAAGCAAAGGGGGGATTTACTGCCGAAGGAGGATGTGATAGCAGCTTTTGTTTCAATGGCAACTAGCATAAAAAGCAATTTACTTATAATACCGTCAAAGATTTCCCACGAGTTATTGAACCAATCCAAGCCGGGGACGGTGCAAAAAATACTGGAAGACGAACTTCACGATGCCCTTGACGCTCTCACAAGAAATCCTTTCGGTTCTAACAAGTAAGCTAAGTCTTGCCTTCCGTCCTCCACCTAAACGCAAGTTATGGGAGTGGGCAGAAGAAAATATAATTCTTAGCCCAAAGACGGGAACTTTTTCGCCGGGGCGATATCGAACCCGGCACACGCCACATGTCCGGGCGGTAATGGACGCTTTTGAGAACCCTGACATCAGAGAAATAGTATTGCCATGGGGCGCACAGACCGGCAAAACTTTGACCGAAACCATTTGCATCTGCGGTTCTATTGATGGCGATCCAGGGAACATTTTGGTAGTTATGCCGTCGGAGCTGATGGCAAAGTCTTTTTCCACCAACCGGTTGCAACGGGTTATTATGGACAGTCCGAGTATGGCAAAACACCGGCTGCCGGGTCGTGACAAGTGGAATAAATTGGAAATGGAGCTTGATAACTGCTCTATCGCGTTGACCGGTGCCGGCAGCGCTTCTAATCTTGCATCCAGGGCAATACGGATTCTGATACTTGATGAATTAGACAAGTACCCTGGTGAGCTTGGCGATGAGGGATCGCCTTCTGTTTTGGCTGAGGAAAGGACTAAGTCATTTCCAAACAAAAAAGTCATCAAGTCATCTACTGTAACTATTGAAACCGGGCCTATTTTATCTGCTTATGCAGAAACAAATCAACAGGAGTGGTTTTGCTCGTGTCCGAAGTGTGTCCATAAATTTTATCCGCAATGGAAACACATGGTTTTTGACAAGGAAGGCAAGATAGATGAACGTGCCGCTTCCTGCCGATTAGTTTGTCCAAAGTGCGAACATGGTATTACCGAAAAGCACCGACGCCCATTCCTTGCTGCCGGGGAGTGGGTCGCGACAAATCCAGATGCTCCATTTGATAAAATGGGTTTCCGTATTTCCGAGCTGGCAAGCTGCATCGGGCGTCCCTGGCAAGAACTGGTGAAGATATTTATTGCCGCCAGCCATAAAGCAAAGAACGGCGATTTTGCAGACCTTAAAACCTTCGTTTGTTCGGTGTTAGCTGAGCCTTGGAAGATTAACAGCGACACCATGCGCGACGCCGAGGAATTTCGCGAGTATTGCGACGGTTATCCGGTTGGCATCATTCCTGCCTATTTGCCGGTATCTGGATTAACCATAGGCATTGATACTCAAGACAATGGGTTTTACTTCGTTGTTCGCGCTTGGGGCGGTGGCGATACCCTAGAGAGCTGGCAAATTGACCATGGATTTTGCGATGACTTTGCCAGCCTTGAACGAGTTTGTTTTAATGTTTACCGGGATGAGGAAGATTTGCCATTTCGCATCCGCGGGGGGTTCATCGATTCTATGGGGCACCGGACAGCAGAAGTTTATAATTGGTGTCGTTCTGTCGGCAAGACCGCAAAGATTATTCCGACCAAGGGTGAGCGTGAAATAACCGGTGGCGCGCAGTTTGCTTATACTACCGTAGACAAAGACCGCCGCGGCAAACCTAAAATTGGCGGGCTTCAGCTTTGCCGGATAAATACAACGTTATTCAAGGACTGGCTAGACGGGAAGCTGAAAGTCCCGCACGAAGCCGCAGGAGCGTGGCACGTTCACGATGATATAACCAATGATTACTGCTTACAGATGTCGTCTGAATATCGGGACGAAAATGGGGTGTGGCAATTAAAAAAATCGTCAATCCCAAATCATTATTGGGATTGCGAAGTGTTAGCGCTTGCCAGAGCGGTATCTATGCACCTGGACAAGCATGCGGTATCAAAGATAGTTGAAAGTGACGATGGGAGTTCATTTGTTCAGACTTCTACGCGTCGCCGGTGGTAAAAGAAAATAGAAAGGGAAAGAACAATGACAGTAAGCCCAAGAAAAAAAGCTCAACAAAAAAAGCAAAAAGAAGCGGCGCCAGAGCAAATTCAAGAGCAAAAGACAATTCAGCCGCCGCCGATGGAAAAACAGCAAGAAGTCCCACAAAGCCCAGTTAGAATCGCGGGCGGCAATTTCGTTCCGGTAATTGGTGTTATTGCCGTTGCCAAGTTCCTGGGCTATTCCACCAGGACTGTTCACCGGTGGCGTTTTGAGTTTCGCGACTTCCCCGTAACTTCAGATGGATTCAGTTGCGAATGGCGAAGCACGGAGGCAGAGCTTTCGGCTTGGCGAGAAAAACACATAGATTTGTTTATTTCTCATAAGCAACGGCAGAATGAACGAATTGACGCAGAACGGCGGCGGCAAAGGCGCTGGTAATCGTGCAGAATGACTTTTTTGGCATAATCATAGACAATGCCCGGTTTTGTTGGTAAAGTCTATGGTATGGATAAATTAAGGCAGCAGCTAGAAAAACTTGAAGCTGGCATCGCAAGCGGTGTTCTTGAATTTACTATTGGGAATAAAATAGTAAGATATAAAACTAATAGCGACATGCTGTTGGCCAGAGAAATGTTGCTCAATAAAATCAAAGCTCAGGGGGGGCAAGAGAAATCATCTTGCGTTCGAGCCATAGCTGGGAGCAGGTTTCTATGAAACGAAAACCAGCAGAAGTCAAAACCGCCACGGACGCAAAGAAAATAATTACTCCTAACGCTTGGGACAGGGCGATTGGGTTTTTCTTTCCTGGTATGGCTGTTCGTAACCTGCAAGCAAGGGTTACGTTAGCGCGCGGCTATGCGGGGGCGCGCACGACCCCATCGCAAGCGGCAAGGTGGCTTGGCGGCAGCGACTCCAACAAAGATATTCGGCAAGACCGCCAAACGGTTACGAACCGCGTTCGGCAGCTTGTTCGTGATATGCCTTGGCTTGACGGGGCACTTGATGCCGCCGTAGCGTATAAGGTTGGCGAGGGTTTTAACTATAAACCTGCTGTTGTTGACGACGACGGGTTAATGCAGCAAAAAGACAATAAAAAAATCAAAGAAGCCTTTCGCCAATGGTGCGAAAAGTCTGAAATTAACGGGCGGGACAGCTTTAATGAAATTCAAAGGCTAGCCGCTCGGCAGATGGTAGAATCCGGCGAAGCAATTATCGTCCACCGTATTCATGAAAAGAACTACCGGCTTCAGGTTTATGAGTCTGATTCAATTCAAAGCCTTTCGACGGCAAGCAATATTGATCAAGGCATAGAATTTAACGAGCAAACCAACGAGTTCTTATATTACCATTTTATGAGCAACAGCGTATTTTCTGCTCTTGCCAAAGACGTTCAGAAAATACCTGCTGGAGAAATAATCCACATGTATCGCCAATTGCGCCCATGGCAGCGCCGCGGCATGTCCCCGGTGGTGCAAGCTTGCCTGATGGCCGCCGACTTAGAAGATTACATGGACAACGAGCTATCGGCTCAGCAAATGGCATCGCGGTGGCTAGCATTTATTTCAGACCCTAATGGTGACGACCCGGGGTGGGAAAGGCCAAAGACTAGGACGATAGATAATTTGACTATTGAGCATGTTGCTCCAGGACAAACCGTTGAATTTGCTCCTGGTGCTGATCGCCCGACTGCTGGTATGGAAACATTTGAAAAAATTTTCCTGCGAGTATTATCTGTTATCCTGCATGTTCCTTATCATGTTATCAGCTGCGATTTTAACCAGTTGAATTATAATCAGCTACGGGAAATTCGCAATAATACCCTGCACTTACTCAAGCCAGATTGGGCATATTTGACTAAACGGCTTTTGCGTCCAGTTTATTGCCGGTGGATGGATATTGCAGTTTTGAAAGGCGAATTAAACCTTAAAAATTACCACACGCCAGAGGGTAAAATTCATTGGCAACGCTGCTTTTTTCTGCCGCCTGGTTTAGAGTCCGTTGATATCCTCCGTGATATCAAGGGAGTTATCGAGGCGGCTAAGATGGGGATGATTGACCCTCAAGACTGGATAATGAAACAGGGTGAAGACCCTGAAGAAATAGTGGCTGGCATTGCTCAATTCAATGCAATGTTGAAGAAGGCGGGGATTATTACTGAAATGAATCCCGACACCAAACTAGACCAGTCGCCTAGCGGCCTAGGCACTGCATAAGGGGGTACCGTGGACGAACTAAAAAGATATCTTGAAAATGTAAAAAATGTTTTTGGCGTTGAGATTAGAGCCGACACCCTGGAAGAGGCCAAAAAACGATTTGCAGAGCTGGGGTTAAAGTCGGATGCCGATGATTCGGGAAGCTCTCGCAAGTCCTCGGTCAGCTTGCCAAAAACGATTGATAAAGAAAAGCGAACCGTCGATTGTGTTATTGCCACCGAAAAACCGGTCTGGCGTTATGACTGGTGGACAGATGTGTTTTATAAAGAAATTCTACTTGCTGATGGTTGTAGGATTGACGAAATTCCCAATGGGGAACTGCCAATGGTGGACGGGCATAACACTTACAGCATTAACAGCCAACTTGGGTCTACTGTTGATATTAGACTTGAAGGCAATGAGATTGTTGGAACTAGGGTTTTTAGTTCAACTGCCGAAAAAGCCTTTGTCATGACAGCCGAGGGGCATTTAAAACGGCAGTCGGTACAATATCGGATTGCTGAAAAGACGATTTTAAAGCCCGGTGAGAGCTTTCAGTTTAACGGAAGAACTATCACCAATGATGATGCTGATAAAGCGGTGCGTTACTATGCAACTAATTGGCTGCCGCTTGAGGATTCTATTATAATTATTCCGGCAGATGAAAAGACGGGGATTCGAACAGGATCAGGGCAATTAAGCCCAAAACCAAAACAAAAGAAAGGGAATGACATGAACAAGTATTTAATGGTTTACCTGCGAGGAAAATACAAACTCGCGGAAGACGCAGACGAAGCCGCAATCACTGCTCATTTGAGTTCAGTTGGCACAAGCGTTGAAGACGCTACCGCCGAATTTGAACGGTCTTTGATCCCAGCTGTTGTTCCTAAAAAGAACAATTCAGCGGGGGACGCTGTTGCTGAACGCAAGCGGGCCAAGGAAATCCTTGTTCTTTGCCGGGCACACGGCATTGACGAGCCTACTACTGACGCCTTTATTGACGAGGGCAGAACTATCGAAGCGGTCAGAAGCGCTATCCTTGACGAAATTGCCGCTCGCACTTCTGCAATTCCTGGCGTCGGCAAAGACCTGGAAGTTGTCAAGGCGCAAGCCGACAAGATGCGTCCCATTTTGCGGGACAGCTTGCTCTTGCGTTCTGGTATTATCGCTCCAGCCAAAGCCGTTGAAGGTGCCCGCGACTTTGCGGGCATGACCATGACTGACTTCGTCCGTTCGGTGCTGGAAATGAACGGGCAACGCGTCAAGCTGAACATGAAACCGGATCAACTCTTCGCACGGGCAATGACTACGGCAGACTTCCCGAACGTCTTGTCAAACGTCGTTCAGGCGTCGTTGATGGCTGGCTTTGAACAGGCTGAGGAAAGCTATCCTCAATGGTGTGATATGTCTGGCCGCGTTAATGACTTCCGCGAAGCCAAGTTTGCGCGAATGCTGAAGGGCTACCAGTTGAAGGAAGTTAAAGAGGGCGAGGATTATACCTATGATTACGCCACTGAAGACACCGACACAGTTTCGGTCGCCAAATATGGCGTTATGGTGCGGTGGACTTGGGAGGCGATGATTAACGACTACTTGGCTCAAATCACCGATGACCCATTCGCTTTTGGACAAGCCGCCAAGCACTTGGAAGGAGATATGGCCTATGATATCTTAATTGATAATCCGGCGGCCAAGGACGGCAAAGCACTGTTCCACATCGACCATAACAACCTGGATGCCACGGGGGCCAAGCCGACTGAAGCCAGCATCAGCGCAGCGATTACCGCAATGGCGACGCAGCTTGATAGTGACGGGGTGACGCCTGTTTACATGCGTCCGTCTGCAATCATTGCGCCAATGAACCTGTCGTTGACTATTGACAAGCTGCTCCGCAGCGCGCAGTTTGCCGATGGCAACGCGGCTGCTACGCAAGTCAACACCGTGTTCGGCCGACTTAAAAGCATTTATGAATCTCGCCTAGACGCCGCTTTCGCTGCTACGGTTACAGGCGGGGGGTTCTGGCCATGGTTTGTTTCTGGGCCGCCGCGCAATGCGGTTAAGTTTTTCTATCTCTCAGGGTATGAAAGCGTTTCCATCGAAAGCAAAGAAACTTTCGAAAACGACAGCTTTACCTTGAAAGTACGGCACATTTGTAATGCTAAAGCCATGAGTCATCAAGGGCTTTACAAAAATGTAGGGGCAACTTTGGCTGCTTCTTAACCGTCGCAAGTAATGGGGAGGGACTGCAAACCTCCCCGGGGTGAATCAGAAAATATGAAAGGGAAAGAAAATGTTAAATAAACATTCAGATGGAAAGACCATCCGCTACACGAACGCTGGCGAAACCACCATCAAGGCTGGCAGCATCGTCTCTTTGGCTGGCAAGTTCGGCGTTGTTATTAGCGACATTGGCGC
>CAZUCG010000096.1:0-8315 GCA_964619145.1 uncultured Lentisphaeraceae bacterium
GGACGCTGAAAGCATATATCTTTTTGATGCAGAAAAACAACAATATCAAAAATTACTGGATGATGAAGAGCAGGACCCCTGGCTCGGATACTGGCAGTATATCCCTAGAAACTAATGTCTGAGGCGGCCGGGCGAGAGAACTCCGGCGCGATAGCGGAATTATGCTCTAGGGCTGCTGGCTTTAACCGGTAGCCCTAGAGCAGCGTCGTGCTAGAAGAAAAAATAACATTTAGAACTCTTCACCTAAGAAAAGCATTTTTTCGATGCTCAGCTTCTGGTTTTGGAACTTCGCTTGGACGAAAGTCGCCTCGCTGTTCGGGCTGAGGTCCGGGAGGTCGATGCTGGCGATTCGGGCCGGCGTAGTGCTACAGAGCTTCCAGGCGTCCTCAAATGGCAAGCCCACGCGATTGACCAAGAATTCCACTCCGCGATTGTTTTGGAACCAGGCCCCGGCCAAGATTTGCGCATCCGGGAGATGGACAAAGCCATTGGGCTCGATAATGCAGCCCAGGCCACCGACCCGCTGGTAGAATCCCGGTGCCAGACCGGAATGCATATTGGCGTCCGAGACCACGAAGCATTTTTTCGGCCCCTTGACTTTGAGGGCGACGCGGACGATTTCCGGCAACAGGTGGAAGCCATCCCCGACCAATCCCAGGGTCAAACGGTCTTCATCCAGAAATCCCCAGAAGGGATTTTTGAAGCGATGGATTTCCGGTGCTGCTCCATTGGCGAAATGGGTAACGATGGTGGCGCCGCAATCGGCTGCTTTGCGGATGGTGTCGGTATCGGGGCAGCAGTGGCCAATGGCGACGATCAGTCCGGCCTTGGCCGCGGCAGAGATGAACTCAAGTCCACCTGCTTCTTCGGGTGCGACATTGACCATCTTAATGCGATAGCCAGAGAGTTCGTTGAGGCGTTGCAGGCAGTCCCAGTCAGGCGGGCGAATAAATTCCGGAGCGTGCCCGCCACGCCAACCGGCTTTCGGAGAAATAAACACGCCCTCGTGGAAAATACCAGCAAAGAGACTGTTCAAGTCTGCATTTGCATCAAGGAGGGTCTTCAAGGCGGCACTGGCGGTGGCCAATGTTTCGTATGGGCAGGTGGTTAGAGTCGCCAGAATTCTGCCGACGCCATTTTTCAACAGATGCCTAGCAAGGGTCCGCAGTGCGTCGAGATTCTGCTCGGTCAGCAAATTAAATGCATACCCGAGGGCCCCATTTTGCTGCAAATCGACCAGCGCAGGCAAGAGTCGCGGCAACCCGGGTGCCACTGGTATCGGCGTAACTGAAGAAATTTTTCGGCCTGTGACAGTGATTTCCACCGCCTGGCCATCAAGCAAAATACCTCTATAACTCGAATTAGACATCTTTTCCACCGTGAAATTATTGCTTTACCCACAGGCACGGGACTGCCAGTGCCGAAATCTTCTATACCTTCTCAAATATACACTTTGCCACTTAGCAAATCAAGTAACGACGACCATAACCTGCCGACAGTTCGCGAAGTGCCGGCAGTGCCTTCTGCCGGACCCAATAATCACGATCGAGGCATTCACACCTGATAGAGAGCCGCAGCACCGGTTCACGACTGCCGGTTGGCGGCATCAACCTGTCCGTCGAAATCAAGGCGCCTCGGGGAAACGCTCGGTCAAAGCGATGAATTCTTCTGACATTCGTACTCCATTTATAATAATTGCACTGGTGAACAGTTAAATTGCAGTTACATTTAGTCCATCTCCGCCAGGCGAATTGCTCTAGCCTGGCAGATGACTCGTTCCAGCCTGACAATGGCTCGAAGAACATTTTGGATCGCTAGCCAAAATTTACAGGGGGTTTACCGGCTATGTCTCAGCTGAGGATGATTTTCAACGCCGCCGTCACCACCTTGCCCAAGCTTGCAGTGCCTCTCGGCTTCCGTCTCCGGGCAATTTCTGATGCTGAAATTGTGGCCTACAGCGCCTTGCGCAGCAGCGCCGGTTTTCCCGAGTGGTCGCTTGACAGATTGCAGTCCTACCGCAGCAAAGCTTTGCCGGATGGCCTGTTGCTGCTGGAAGAGATCTGCAGCGGTCGCTTCGCCGCCTCTGCCGGTGCTGAACGATCAGACTTCCCGGAACATCCTGAACTCGGCGTACTGGGCTGGGTGATGACCCACCCAGACTTCCGGGGCAAGCACTTGGGACGACAAGTCAGCATCGCGGCTATGCACCGGTTGTATGCGGCCGGCTATCGCGCGTTCTCATTGCTCAGCGACGATTTTCGTCTGCCTGCCATCGCCACCTACCTCAAATTATCTTGGCGGCCGTGGTTCTACGCTGAGGATATGGAAGAACGCTGGCGAGTTCTTGCCCCGCAGCTGGGCCTTGATTTTGAGGATATGGAGGCTTATCCGCTAGCACCAATCTTGCCGAAACCAGCAATGTGGCGCACCTTCCCAATCTGATACCAGCATTGCTGAAGTTTTAATATACCTCACAACGGTTTGAGTTCGCGTTGGCGAACGTCGAAGTGGAACGAGAAATTCATTGAATTTCCCGTCCTAGAGTTGTAAAGAAAGATAGTAAGCATTAGATTATTGCTAGATAATACTGTTCCAGGTCATTGCAGTGCAGTCTGATTTGTTTCAGGCGGGCATCTTGCTTTACGACTTTGACCTAGGCAGATACTCGAAGAAGATACTCAAAGAAAGGAAAAAAGAAATGCACAGCATTCCCGCGTATATCTATCGCCTTAAGCGTTCTTGGCAACGCTCGTCCCAGCGCCAGGCCAGGGTTCTGGCATCCGCCTTTACCTTGATCGAATTGCTGGTCGTAATCGCTATTATCGCCGTCTTGGCCAGTATGCTGCTACCAGCCCTGTCGCAGGCTCGCGCCAAAGCCCAATCGCTCAAATGTATGAACAATCTTCGGCAATTGACCTTGGCGGTATTGAGTTACACGGTGGAGCACGACGCGTTCTTCCCGCACGGGACAGAACATAATGCCAATCGTGATTTAATCTATTCAGAGTTAAAAGAATATACCGGGGTGGACCCTGATAAATATCGCTGGCGGCCTTATCCCGAACGTGGGGTCTGGGTCTGCCCTGGCGATTCTGTTCGTCTCAGTCGCAATTACAGCAACGGCAACCGCACCGGCAGCTACGCGCTAAACTACTACGCCGCCTGTGATAACTCGAATCCGAGGATGCGTAAAATCAGCCAGCTCAAGCAGCCCGCGCAAGTGGCCTTTTTTGCTGACGGTATGAACTGGAAATACGTCTTTGTCTGGATGGGTGTAGGAGTGAACCAGTATCCCTTCAAACTCACCGGGGCGTATGAAAATGATAGCGGTTCCTGGGTGGATTTCCGCCACAACGGGGTAGCAAATTTCGGCTACCTCGATGGACATATCACTGCGCATAAACTCAATGACGTCGCCGGAAAATACAAAATAGTTTATCCCTTCTAAGAAATAAGGCCAGGAATTCAGATGAAACTCACATTGTTATTGCTATTACTAGCAGGCGTGCTTTCTGCCCAAGAGCACAAATTGATGTTCGGGCAGGACAGCGATCGTGCGGTGACCAAGGAATTTCTCGCTTTCAGCTATACTACCGCCGAGTCGCCGTTATTCACTCCCAAAAGTAATTTCAGCCGTGATCAGTGGATTTACAATCCGTCATTAGGGCGACCGGGCTCGTTGCCTGGAGATACCTTGCTTGAGCATAACTTAAATTGTCGCGACGTGCAACTGGTGCTGCCCTGTGACGCCCCAGAGGTCACTATCAGAGTCTGGATCGGCGACTGGAAGGCCGGCTGGCGGCGTTTATGGAACGAGAAATTGATTCTTCTCGCCTGCAATGACCAGACTGTCTATGAACAGCCCATCACTCCCCAGAGCACTTATGACGAATGGTGCAAGCTCGAAGATTATATCTTCAGTCAACGGGACCCCATCTGGGACCGGCTGATTAGCCCCATTTTGCGGCAGGAAGTCTTCACCGCCAAGCCAGTAAATGGTAAAATCACCTTGCAGATGAAAAACATTTTCCTGACTGCCCTGACTGTCAGCGTGACTGCTGAACAAGACAGCGCCACTGCTCAGCAAGTCGAGACCGAACGGCGCCGGCAATTCGCTGAACGCTATCCCTGGGAAGCATTGCCAGACGAGCCATTACCAGACCTGCCAGAGAATATCCAACAGCGCGGCTATGTTTTATTCCAAAAGCACAGCGATGACTTGGTGCATCCCTGGAGCCGTCCCCTCGAAGAAGAAATCAGCGACAGCATCCGGGCCTTTGCCGCCCGCGGCGAACAGGAGCTCTTCCGCTTCGGTGTGTTGCCGCTCAAAGACCTCCCCGCGCTCAGCATCGCAGTCGGAGATTTTCGCGGTTCTGGCGGGACACTGGTGACTGCCGAGAACGCCGACTTATGGCGCGAGCGCTACAAGGAACAAGGCAGCCGTGGCACTGCTGGGATCATCAACTCGATGCGCCAACTCGACCCCATTTCTTATGTCCTGCAAAGTATGGCCCCACAACCAGGTGAAGTAGGCACGCCCAGGATGTTCACCCTAGACTTCCGGGTGCCCGTTAGCGCCCAGCCCGGGGACTACTTCGCGGACGTAAAAATACTTTCCGCCGACACGGTCATCGGCAGCGCGCAATTGCAATTGAAAGTGCTGCCGTTTGAACTGAATTACACCGGCGCGGCGACATTTAATTTTACGATGAGTTATTGCCACTGGGCTGACTGGATGGGCCTCGGCAACGACAAAAGCGGGATTCGTGAAGTTATGCGCAAGCAGATACTGTTCCCGATGCAGTACCGTTTTAACCCGAATCAATTCAATCCCTGGGGTTATGGTATGCAGGCAGTTTTCCCGCTGGGACAAATCACTGGCGAACCCGGCCAGCGCCATTTCAGCCAAACGCCTGAGCAAGTCGCGAACTTCGATTGGTGGATGGATCACTTCCGACAAGACCCCGAATGCCGCTTTATCGATTTACGGCCTAGGTCGCTCTTCCTGAATTGCGGCTGGCATCTTAAGGACTGGGGCCGTCGCACTGCCGAAGAACGCGCAGATTACGAGATTGACCTGAAGGACATTGAGACGTTGACACGTGAAATCGACCAGATGTGCAAACAGCGCAATTACCCGGAAATCTTCTGGTATTACGATGGCGAGATCGACAATTTCGGCAGCGAATATGTACAACTGGCAGTACGCATTGGTGAAATCGTCAACCGTGTTGGTGCGAGCAGCTATGTGACTATCAATGGTCCGTTGGCATACGCCGCTACTCCACCTGTCTTCCAACACGTCTGGGCCAACCCCGCCACCCCGATTGACGAAAATCTGCTTGCAACCATCAAAAAGCACGGCCATAAATTCGGTTCTCACAACAGCGGTGACAACCGTTTTCAGGCCGGATTCTGGTTCTGGCGTACCGCTGGCGAGGGCAAATATCAAGAGACCTCGATTTCCTATGCCAACTATATGCTGCCCTACTGTTTGCTGCCCTGGAATTACAATACCTCGCTGGTGTATCCAGACCCCAAGACCGGCGGTCAACGCCCCTCACTACAATTCCTGAACTACCGCGAAGGGCGTGATGACTACCTCTATCTGTACACGCTTGAGCAGCTTATGACCAAGGCCCAAACTGACAGCCCGGCCTATCAGGCCGCCCAGGCATTCTTGCACGATCTAGGCGCGCGGATTCACGTCGACCAACGCGAATACCACGCAGTCAAGTTCGACGGTATTGAAGGCACTGCGGACATCAAGAACGACGAGTGGAATGGCTATTCCTTCGAACGCTTCCGCTGGAAGATCGCGACCTTGATTGCCAACTTGGAGAAGACACTATGAAATATTTAGTTGCTCTATTGCTAAGCTTGCCGTTGTTAGCCCTCACCTTGCCCGCAGCCAGCGAAATTCCCTTCGGCGAGGAGAATGCGCTAAAAACCAGTGACTTCAGTGGCCCTGTCAGCAAGCGTCAAGCCGGCATTCGGGTTTGGCGCGATGATTCATTGTTGCATATCACAATGTGGTCTCAACATCCCTCGCTGGAGAACAAAGTCGCCCAATTCACCGGGCACGATGAAGCCGTATACAGCGACGACTGTCTAGATGTGTTCATTGATGCCACTGGCCAGCAAAATGCCTACTACCAGGTCATCGCCAACACTAATGGCGCCATCTTCGACCACCATAAAGATGACTTGGGCCGCAAACACGTCAATTGGGATTCCGGTGCCATCGCCAAAGGCAGTTATGACCAAGACTCGTTTGAGATCTCAATGTCGATTCCGCTGGCGGCGCTGAATTTAGGTACGAACCCGAGCCGTGAGATCGGTCTGGCGGCAGCCAGTTATGTGCGTCATTCACGAGAAGGACTCTGCGCTTGGGGTGAGTACCACCAGCCCAAGACTTGGCAACGCTTTATAATTCCCGGCGAATATCCAGTGATACTGAAATCATTCAAGAATTTCGGCGGTGCCGGCACCCAGCCATTTGAGGCGATCATCCAAAACATTTCAGCTCAGCCAGTTGAGTTAACCGGTCATTTCAATGCTTCCCCAATCAGGAAGATCAAACTGCATCCCGGCGATACCGCGGTGAATAAATTCTTGGCCTCCCATGCTGCCGGCGAGCCGACCGCCAATATCCTGACCCTGTTCAGCGAGGGCCGTGAAGTACTGCGAGTGACGCGAAAATTCACGCCGGTGCAGTTACTGCAAGCGCTGTTGGCTTCGCCAGTGCGCTACGCCACTGACTCTATCCGCATCCGGGGCCGGATCAACGAAAAGCCAGATGCTCCGCTAGAAGTAGTGCTGCATTCCGCATCTGGCCAGAAAGTAGCGCAATTTGACCTCACTCGTCCGCAATTTACCGTCACACTACCGCCTCAACTAGTGCGGCAAATCGATTGCCGCTACAAGGGTGAAGTCGTGAACTTGCCAATCGAGACCATCAGTTCACCGTGGGAGGAATAATGAAGTCTTTGTTGTTGTTCGCTGGCTTGTACTTGGCGACCGTCTGCACGGCGGCAGAGCAACAGCTGGAATTGCTGGCCGGCAAGGCTGAGACCCAAGTCTTTTACCTCGCGTGCCAGCAACTGCAAATTACGCCGGCAAGCCTACGTTTAACTGGTGCAGACGGCGTAGAAGTGCCGTTCTCACTTGATTGGCGGTATGAGCTGCCGCCAGATATCGACCGCAATTATGGCAGCAGCGGCCGCTTCGTCAGCAAGCCAGATGGTTTTTACTCCAAATGGCAAGCCCCCGCAAGCGAGAATCGCTTTGCCAATCTCGGCTGGCTATCTTTCCAGCGACGGCAGGGGGTGGAGAAATATATTCTCACCTATACTACTGGTGAGACAGGCAATGCAGCCCGGCCCAATCCGGCTGTACGCCCCTGGTGGATTGAGCTGATGCGCGACCCCGAGTTGCAGAATCTTAAACAGCTTACTTTCAAGGATAAAACACTTACTGCGCACCCAGAAGGCGGCGTGAAATTCTCACAATCCTTCTTTTGGCCACAAAGATGCTACCTTCTTGATGAACAGCTTAAGGGCCGAAGGTTGCTGGCAATGACCCGAGTAGCCAACTGCGGCGGAAATTTCAATGTGCCTTTTTACAATGCCGTACTAAAGAAAAATTCAGTCATCAACTGCTACTTCGTTGCTGAAGAACCCAGCGATTTCTTAGTTGAGGGGCGAGTCGATAACCGACCGGGTGATTTTTTCCGCTCCCGCCGTGGTGGGCTGTCCTTCCGCAAATCTGCAACCGAAAAAGATGGCCGGATGTGGTTCTTCCACCTGCAGTCGCCGCCGGAAAATGGCGGCATTGACATCCGCTTGAATTCTGCATTATTCAACCTCGGCGATCGCGCTAGACTCAGCATCGCCGGTTTTGAACGCGAATTGATGTATCAAGTCCGCCCTGGTGTAGCAAGAGTCGAGAATTGGGAGCCGGAATTCGCGGTCCGGGCTGAATTACAAAGCCAGGCCGGGCAATTGCTCAAGACATATAACTCAGCCTCGTTCCTGCTGACTGACCTCACCGCTGGAAACTATTCCTTGGCAGTCACATTGCATAGCCAAAGGAAAATCCCGGAAGTCATCGCGGCGAAGAATTTCGTTTTTGAACTCCAGGTCGGCCCAGATTGGCATTGATGCTCGCCCTGAAAAAAAATTCGCAATCCCTTTCGGGGTCCCTGGCCCACCAAAATATAGCGTTTTCGCAGCCTAGTGGATGGCTGGATAAACTACTTGGCACTCGCTATTTAATAATCATATTTCAGGTGCATAATAAGCCAAGAGCACAAA
>CAZUCG010000097.1:0-8075 GCA_964619145.1 uncultured Lentisphaeraceae bacterium
CGACTGCTAATGGCACACGCATTGAGGCCGCCCTGCAGGAAGCAGGTATACCGGTGATTTGGAATGGCAAAAGCAATATCTTTGCCAGTGCCGAAGCGACACAGTTAGCAAAACTGCTGGCTGTGATCCTCGATCCGACAGATACACGATCCCTAAAACAAACACTATTGCAATGGCCTTTAGATTTGACAAAAGAACAAATCGCTGTTATGGACGCTGCTTTGCCGGCATTGCAGCAGTATTTTTGCCAATTGCGGGAACTCTGGCAAAATAAAAATTTCCTGATTATGTTCCGGCATTTCTTCAGTCAGCCGCTTCCTGCTGATAACCTAGAGGACAGTACTATAGCAGCCTTCTGGCCGCGCGAGCTCAGCGTCGCGGAAAAAATAAGTAGCAGCAATCACGGCGAACGCAAACTCACCAACCTGCAACATCTCGCGGAGTTGCTTTATCAGGAGAACCGCCAGCGGCATTCTGGCCCTGAGAGCCTGCTGAACTTCTTACAGAACCAATGCGACAGCACTCAGTCCGGTAGAGGCATTGATGAGGATAAGTCCGAGCAATTACGCCTGCCCAGTGAAATGGATGCGGTGCTGATCAAGACCATCCATAAAAGCAAAGGCTTGGAATATCCGCTGGTGATTCTGCCGGATTTATGGCGTCGCAGTCATAGTGCTAGTATGTGCCGACGCTTCCACGATGCCGATGACAAACGCTGCCTGGATATCAGAAATGACCAAACCGAGCTCGACAAAACAATCAGGGCCAAGTGTTTTAATGAGGACCTGCAGGATAGCTTGCGGCTCTTCTATGTCGCGATCACGCGGGCTAAATTCGCCTGCTTCCTGCTCGGGAAATTTCCTGACTTGACAGGAAAAAAAGATGACCTGGGCAAAAAATCTCCTTCATTGTATGAATACTACGCCAGTTGCTTGAATCTGAAAATTGAACCACCTGAATGCTGGCAATTTCCGGCCAGCACTACACCTGCTATAGTTGAGGATTCTTCGGCTGCTCCAGAGAGCACGTTTGCAGTACAAGCATTTCCTGAGCGATTCTCATTCCGCTATGGCTGGCAGACTTGTAGCTTTACCTCTCTTGCACCTGGCCAGCAAGAACTCACCGGGGTGGCCGCGCAGTCAATCAGCAAGGCCGCTGTCGACACCGAGATGCCGGATATCGGCTGGAAAGACGATGAGCCCAGCGAAGACGACGAGCGCGATACTGGCGTGGAAGAAAAAACCGCGGCTGAATCTCCCGAACCGTCACCAGCCAGCCCGGCTATCTTCCGCTTTGCGAGTGGCAAACGCACCGGCATTGCCTGGCACAGCTTCTTCGAAGAGCTGGATTTCCAAATAGCGTTGGAAAATCTCCCGGCGCAAGTGCAAGTCGCATTGGACGAGAACGCCTTGTTGGGCCATAACCCAGAACAGCGAGCGGAAAAATTAGCCGCATTTACCGATATGGTGACTGGCGTCCTGCAAGTACCCCTCGATGATGAACAAAACATCCGCCTTGCTGAAATATCGCTGTGCGACCGATTGCCGGAATTGCGCTTCACCTATAACCTCCCTCGAGGGCTAAACAGCCAAAAATTCAGCGCTGACTTACGAGCGGAGGGCGTCCAGTTGCCCGCAGACTGGAAGCGTATCTATCAACCTGGCTGCAACTTGACTGGCGCTATCGACTTACTTTTCCGACACAATGATAAATTCTATATCCTAGACTGGAAAACTAATTTCATCGGCGGCGACTGGGATAATTTTTCCCGTATGGGGTTAGAGCAAGAAATGAACCGCAACTGTTATAAATTACAATATATCCTCTACACCGTAGCCTTTTTCCAGTATCTCAAACAACGGCTGCTGGAAGATCGCCAGGATTTGCATTTAAGTGAAGAACAGCTTTACGAAAAATATATCGGCGGCGTGTACTATTTGTTTGTGCGCGGCATTTCCTGGGAACACTATTGCCAGATAAAAAACTCCCGCCGTGGGATTTATCAAGCCAAGCCAAGCTATGCCTTGATTAAGAAACTCGATGAATATCTGGGCTGCGTTGATTTTGCTCAAGGAGGTCCGAAGAATGCCTTGTGATTTAGATAAATTTCGGGCCTCGGCCGGGTTGCCCGCCTTAACCTGGCAATTCGCAGAACTGCTATCGCGGTTGGTCGGTGGCAATAACGACTTGGAATTGCTGGGAGCAATGGCACTCGCAGCAATCTTGCAGGGACATTGCGCCTTGGACTTGGAAAAATGGCGCGAGCAGCCGGAGGAGTTTGCCCTTGGACAAAATGTCCCACCCTCGCCTCTTAGGCTAGCCGAATGGGAAGCGCTTTTTGCTCGTTATCCAACTATCGTCGCGGAGGACACCCGCCAACGCACGCCACTCGTTTATGATCGACAGCAAAAATTGCTCTACTTGCATCGTTATCGTCTCTCTGAGGAGCAGATTGCCAAAGCCATTCTACAACGGCAAGGCCAATACAGCGCCGAAGTATACTCTGAAGAGCAGATAACCGCCGCCAACCAGCGCTTCGCCGCCAACGACTACGCCGAAGATCGCCAACAGCAGGCCGTCGCACTCGCAGTGCAACAAAATTTTGCGGTCATCACTGGCGGTCCTGGCACTGGCAAAACCACCGTCTTGGCCACTATCCTAGCCTTAGAATTGCGGCGCAATCCCGACTTAAAGATAGCTTTAGCCGCTCCAACTGGCAAAGCAGCTGGGCAAATTCGTCAATCCATCATTGGCGAACTCGCTTATCTTGCTGCCCCCGAGGAGCTGAAGAGCAAACTCAACAACCTCTCTGCCAGGACTCTGCATTCTTTGTTAGGGCTTTACGGCGATAGCACGAAGCCTAAATTTCACTCTGACAACCCTCTGTCGGCTGATCTGATTGCCTTGGATGAGGCCTCGATGGTATCGTTGGAATTACTGGCACAGCTTTGTCAGGCCTTAAAGCCACAGGCGCGGTTACTACTGCTCGGTGACAAAGATCAATTGACGTCGGTGGACTGCGGCTGCGTGTTTGCCGACATTTGCAAAAATGAAAATCTGCGTCGTAAGAATATCATCTGGTTGCGCAAAAATTACCGCTCTCAGCGCAATGCCCCGCTATGTGACTTCGTCTCTCGGCAGATAATCGATCAAGGTTTAGATATCTCATCGTTGTATCAGGCCCCGACCGAGCAACAGCACTTGTTCAGCGCCAGGGCGTTGCCAGAAATTGTTGGCCAAAAACACAACCGTGAGCAGGTGAATAGTTTTACCCAGCAGCATTTATTGCCGTTATTAACGACGATGCTGGCAGATGTCCCCAACCTGGAAAGCACCGGCAAGACGCCTATAGAGCGTTGGAAAAAAGTCTGTTCAGTCGCCGATGCCTATAAATTCGTGGACCATTTTAAAGTCCTAGCAAGTATGCATAAGGGATTTTTTGGCATCGAGAACCTGAATAAGATGATATCTGACTGCCTGGGCTTGCCTCTATATGGCCGCGGTACACCCGTTATTATCCTGAAAAACGATAAAATCACCGGCCTGCAAAATGGCGAAATCGGTATCTGTTGGGAAGATGGCAAGGTCTATTTCCGCAAAGCCGCCACGGACGCAAAGGGCAGCGATAAATGGGAATACCATCCGTTCCTCCCTGCCCAATTACCGCCGCACGATTTGGTTTTTGCGCTGACCATCCATAAAGCCCAGGGTGCCAGTGTCAGCAATGTCCTGATGGTTCTGCCAGAAAAAGATAACCCACTCTTGACTCGAGAACTGATCTATACTGGCATTACCCGCACCGTCAAGAGATTCCAACTCTGGGGCAACGAACAAATCTTGCGGGAGGCTCTAAAACGGCCGACCGTACGTTGGTCAGGATTGACCGCATTGCTGGATAAAAAAGAGCAATGCAAATAATGCCACCCCAAGCTAGCGAGAATATAGGTCAGCCCGGGCTTAAAACTCGGGCCTTACTAAGGTTTTCTTATGAACATCATAGACCGTTTTCGCCTTGACCACAAAAAAGCTCTAGTCACCGGTGCCGGCAGAGGCATCGGCAAAGCCTTTGCCCTGGCGTTGGCAGAAGCCGGTGCAGATGTCGCCATCGCGGATATCATCTTGGAGAATGCCGAAAGCACAGCTGCGGAAATATCCCGTCTGACGGGTCGGCAGAGCATCCCCCTGTTGGTTGATATCGCGCGGCGGGAGGACGTCGAGGCGATGCTCGAAAGCGTTATTCAGGCTTTTGGCCGGCTGGACATCGCCGTCAATAACGCCGGCATATCGATTCCGATTAAACCTCTTACTGAAGTCACTCCAGCGGATTGGCGTTCGCAATTAGGCATCAACCTGGACGGCACCTGGCATTGCCTGCAGGCGGAAGCCAGAGTGATGAAACCGAATGGTTATGGTAAAATCATCAACACTGGTTCGATCTGCGGCAGTGTGATTTGGCCTGATCCGCAATTGCCGTACAGTGTGTCCAAAGCAGCGATTCTGCAGATGACCAGAGCGGCGGCAGCAGAATTAATCAAGTTCGGCATTCGTGTCAACAGCATCAGCCCCGGCGTTACTAAGGTCGCCGAGCTCTTTCCAGAAGTAGTCGAGGTGTTTTTTAAAACCGCGCCCATTGACCGGGTTGGGACGCCGGCTGACCACCAGGGAGCAGTCGTCTATTTGGCTTCTGAGGCGTCGGATTTTATGGTAGGGCAGAATTTGGTCTTGGATGGCGGTTATAGCATTATGTAAATAACTCAAGCAGCACCCCACCCTGTTGAGAAATAGCCGCTTGATAGCACCGCAACATAAGCGCACGAGGCGAACAAAAGGCGGCAGCAGCGCAGTCATATTCCACCAGCAATTCTGATAGGGTTAGCCGCTCGGCAGAGAGTGCTTATGCTAACCAGGATTGAGCAATAAAATGCACTGCTCTGGCACCACTGGCAGGAGTATCGCCGCTTTCAGAAGAAAGCCAGCCGTCGTAGCCCAGCTCTTGCAAGCGCTTCAGGCAAGGAACCACTTCTCCTGCACCATTGCCTAACTCACAACTGCGATACAATATTCCTGATGGAGTGCATAAACTCTGATTCTGCGCACTAGGAACACGCCGACAAAAATCTTTGAGATGCACGTGGCAAATCAATTCTTTGACTGCCTCTAAGGCATCAAGCGGGCGCTCGTCAGCCAAGAGGAAATTGCCGTTATCGAAATTAAAGCGCACCCCCGGGTGATTGCTAATGCGAATCACTTCCAGACAATGCCGTGAGGAAGCAGTAAACAGCGGAGTGACGCCAAAATCCTCGATGCAGACTGTGATACCGAATTCGCTGGCCAATTCAGCGCAACGCCCCAACATCTCACCGTAGTGTCGGCGTGCCTCAGCGTTGCTCACACCCTCAGCTGGCGCACTGCCATACAGCAACGCGATGGGGCAAGAAATCTCGTCTCGGCAGAAAGCGAACGCCTGGCGGCAATTTGCCAACACCAGTTGGTTTTCTTGTTCGTCACCGCTCGCCATAGGGGCGCGGACATCGAGACACGGAAATAATAGCTTCTCTGCTGCTGCTGCCTGCAGCATTTCCTTAGCCAGCGCAGGGTCACTTTGGACCCCTTCCCAAGCCAATTCCAGACCACTAATTCCTGCTTCTCGCAGGGTTGCAAACAGGGTTGCAGCAGAGTACTCCCCTGCTAGCAAAGCCGTCTGATACGGAAAAAGCATAGTAGAAATACGCATCTAAGCCCCCTTAGAGCAAAAAACCGCTTCTCTTTTAACAAGAGAAACGGTCAGCAAAAGAATCTATTGACGATTTCAGGCGTCTTGGCTGGCAGCTGCTTTGGCTACTGCATCAATAACCTTATAAGGATGTTTCAATTTTGCCCGAATTTCGTGAACTTGCAGTTTCTGAACTGCTTCTTCGCTTAAACCGAGAGAGACGAGACGACGACGCTGCATTAAACAACGCCGACGCTTGACCGCACCAGTTTTTCTTGGGCGGACCATATTCTTGTTACGAAATGTACTGGTTGCCATTATGATTACTCCATAATATTAACGTAAAAAATGCAAGATACGCATAGTGAGATACTAACTATATTGCCAGATTAGACTTTTGCAACTCCGAGGAGAGAAAACAATGCTTTTTTACCTAAAATGCAGCCATATAGCAATGCTAATCGCTGTCAACTGGCAGTGCGTTTGAGGCAGAGATGTCGCCAGTCGCCAGTGACTGCCCAACCAGTTTGGCTGGCGAATGCCGGCAATAATTCAACCTTAGAGCGATAGCCTGGGTGGAATGAATTGGCGATCAGAACCACACCGTGTGGGCTAAGATGCTGCTGGCAGGAGGACAAGAACCCTCGCAGCAAATCAGGGGCGAAAAAAAATCGCCCGCCAAGCAAACCATTGCAGAAGATCGCGCTATATTTCTTCGGCAGAGAAAAATTTTCGGCCCGACCAAGCTGAAATTCCGCCAGACAACCAGGGAATTCCTCCCGCCAGATTTTTTCGCGTTGCGGGCTATGCGGCAAAAGGCGTTTTTTCGCCATCCATACTTCTAATGGTTCACTAGTCAAGCCACAAGCTTGCGCCTCCTCAACGCCGCTGTCTTGGGCAATTTTCAGCAGCTCCAAGGTCCCGAAGCCGACACCACAGCCGACATCTAAAATGCGTACTTGGCTATCTTTGGGCGTTGCCTGCAGCAGCTCCCGGAATGCGTCCTGCTGACGTGGGTAGCGTTCCAAACCGGTACCGCAGCGTTGCTGATCCGCCAGGGCGCAGAACAATGCCAGCAGCTCGTGTTGGCAAAAAACGACTCGTCCTGTCAGACTATCCGGCAATTCCTGCCAAAATTCCAGCAATGATGGGAAAGCGCAGCGTATTTCCGCGCTCTGGCAATAGTTCAATCCCGGCAGTAGGCAAGCTGGCAGCCAGTCTTCTGACGGCAAGAAGGCCCTCCCTAGTTGTCGTAATGAGGCGGCAAAATCCTGCCACGGCAGGAAGCTCTCCAGCCAGGCTTGTTTATTTAGAGCCGTATCTGCGAGCGCCCAGCCACCATACTGGCAAAAAAGCCGCCACTTCCCCATCCACTGAGCGTTATGGCGTTGCCATTGGCACAGTGTAGCAGCATTCAGCTGAGGGAATTGTCCAAGCACTTATTTCAGCAGATGCTCTGGTATGGTCACATTACGTACCAAGTCGTCGATGTTTTCTCGGCTGCGGATTTGATAATGCTGTTTGCCATTCACCAAGACTTCGGCAGGCCGGAGGCGGCCATTGTATTGATAGCTCATAGCATAACCATACGCTCCGGCATTCTCCACCACAATCAGGTCGCCCTCGCACATACCTTCTGGTAGTGGTCGGTCACGGACCCATAAGTCGGTGTTTTCGCAGACTTGTCCGCAGAGTGCCAATGGGGTACGCGGTTCATCCTCGCGGCCATTAACATAAATATGGTGATAGGCGCCATACATAGCTGGCCGGGCCAAAGTGTTCATACTGACATCGGTGCCAATAATGCGCTGATAGCTATCTTTAATTGAGTGTACTGTACCGATGATATAGCCGGCATCGCCGACAAAATAGCGGGCTGGCTCCATCATTAAACACGGCGCTTGCAAGCCGTATTCAGCAATTTTCTGGCGGAACACATCGGCCACCAGCTCGGCTGCTTTATCGATGTCCAAAGTGTAGTCGTTAGGCTTATACGGTATGCCCAAGCCGCCACCGAGGTCAATAAATTCAAAATTGATGTCTAATTCACGAGCCGCTTTGCCGATAATATCCATCACTAACTCAGTAATAAAGCGGAAATATTCCGGGTCACGAATACAGGAACCGGGCATCATGTGCGCGCCAAAGCGCGTAATGCCGGCTTCTTTGGCTTGCCGATAAGCATCCATTACTTGGTCGGGATGCACCCCGAATTTCGCATCGGGGCCGGCGTTGCAGACAAAATCGCCGACTTCGCATTGCCCATAGCCAGGGTTTACCCGGAACGAAAGCAACTCCGGTTTGCCGAATTTCAAGACCCGGGGCAGCAGCCCGGGGTCGTCGAGGTTAAAAATCACGCCGC
>CAZUCG010000098.1:0-8063 GCA_964619145.1 uncultured Lentisphaeraceae bacterium
AGACCCCCTTTGCCGCTTTTTAGCACCTTCATATCACCAATGACGCAATTTCTGCCGAGTGGTTTGTAGAAAGCGGCTGTCTGGTGTGGGTTGCTGCCATAACGCAGATCATCGACCTTTTGATAGGCTTGCCCCATAATCTCAGCATCAGCGGGGTAATCTCCCAAGTGCTTGGAAAGATAGGTATTGCGGCTTAATTTTTTGTCGCTCATAGATTGGCAGTTCCTTTCTGAATAGAATTGTTAAACTGGGAAATGTCTCGTTAGGCCGTGGGATCGTTCAGCATCTTGGTCAGTTCATCAAATTTGAAATCGATATCCATAACTGCAATGATGTTACCCTTGCTATCTCGGATGGGCTCGGCAAAAGTGACAATCAAGCGACCGGTGAATTTCGAAAAAAACAGATCAGAGCAGTATGACTCACCAGTTGTCTTGACATTGACAAACCACTCTTTTTCGTTGAAATTGACTTTCAGTAACGGCCTGAATAGTCCTTTGTCCCCACGTTGGGTATGCACTTGACAGACTTGGTAGCCCTCCAGATTGGTGATAGCCAAAAATTGCAACGATGGTTCCGAACGGATGACCTTCTTCAGGAATGGCTCCAACGTTTTGGGCTTAAGTGTTTGTACTTCTGGAGCCGCGCAAATGCGGTCCACCAGCGACTTGCCTTTGGCAATGGCTTCCTTTTTGGCTTTGGCGAAGTCAGACTCAAACATACTGGGGATATAATGTTTGGCTTGAGCTACCAGTTCTTCAGTCGAGATACTCGAAGTTCGCCCTTGGGCATATTGTTCCGTCACCCAGTCATAAATGAGGCGCACGCCAGGATGACGTTTGGTAATTAGCTCGTGCTCGCAGGAACTATTTTTGACGTATTCATTCAGCCATTCAGCAATGCCAGCCAGGCCGGATTTGTCGGTGATGGTGATTTTTAAGTCACGTTTAAGTAAGGTTACAGTATCGAAAATGCTGTATATCTCAGGGTTCTTCAACAAGCCGTCAGCGTGAATGCCGACCCGGGTGGTGTTGCATTCCGCACCCACAAACGGATAATTCTCGGGGATTTCAGAGCGGAGAATGTCGCGGTAGTAGTCTGCAATATCAGTAATGACCGTGGTATCGATACCATTTTGGTTGCCTCGGAGAGCCAGGTATTCGATAATTGCACCTTCCAAAGGCGGGTTGCCAGTGCGTTCGCCATAGCCTAGCAAGGAAGCGTTAAGGCTAGATACGCCATAAAGCCACGCGGTCACTGCGTTGATATGGACCTTATGGAAGTCGTTATGGCCGTGCCATTCCAGCAGAGAACCTGGATAGCCCAGTTCGTTGATGAAAGCGTAGCATAAACGGGGGACGCTGCGTGGCAGTACCGCGCCGGGGAAAGTAACTCCATAGCCCATAGTGTCGCAAAGGCGGATTTTAATGGGAATCTTGCTCGCTTGAGAAAGCTTCAGCAGCTCTTCCGCAAAGGGTAGGCAGAAACCGTAGATGTCGGCCCGAGTGACGTCCTCAAAATGGCAACGCGGCACAATGCCTTCATCAAGAGCAGCTTTGACGATATCAAGATATTCGTTCATAGCCTTGCTGCGGTTCTTCTTTAACTTCAAAAAGATGTGGTAATCAGACACCGAGGTCAAAATGCCCGTCTCTTTCAAACCGAGGGACTTGACAATTTTGAAATCCTCGGCATTGGCTCGAATCCAGCCGGTGATTTCCGGATAGCGATGGCCCAAGGCTTGACAACCAGCGATAGCTTCGCGGTCACGTTTGCTGTAGACGAAATATTCGCATTGCCGAATTATGCCATTGGGTCCACCGAGTTGATGGAGGTAGTCATATATTTTGACAATCTGCTCTGGTTTGTAAGGCGCCCGAGCTTGCTGCCCGTCACGGAAGGTGGTGTCAGTTATCCAGATTTCTTTGTTTGGGCTGGGGGTGACAAGTACGCCGTCAAAAAGTATCCGGGGAATTTCCGTGTAAGGAAATTGTTCGCGCAGTAGATTTGCGTTCTTGACGTCTTCCAATTCAAAGTGGCGGTGCTTGGGACCCAGTAATGAAAATACTTTTGCCATCGCAGTTCCTGGTTTTTTAAGTGAAGAAATTAAAACGCATACTGTAATGTAAAAACTTAAAATTACAATTGCGCGGACGCGAATTTGACAAAATGCCGCTATTATTGTTAAAGAATTGTCCTGTCACGCTAATTAAAAGCAAATTCTTTGTTCTTGAGGCCAGAAACCGCGGTAGTAAGTTGGCATCCTTAGGGCAGATTTCAGTAGGTTGACTGAGGTGTGTTGGGCAGCTGCTAGCTAGAGCCTAGGCAAAAAGAAAAGTGGTGTTTTTAACCGCGAAAAGCGCAAAAACACGAAAAAAATTGCCGCCGGCAAGAAAGAGTAGAGAACTATCCGGAGATTTTTTGCTTTTTGGTTGGGGTCTAGGCTAGGCCAGGCCAGGTGGTTGTTTTTCGTCAGCCAAATCCCAGAAATGCCGCTGTGTCGCGTTCCATTCAACAGTGAACAGGGCGGGGTATTGCAGCAGCAGTTCGCGAGTGATATCAGCGGCACTGCGGGCATCGATGCAGCAGCAGGCGGCATCGCCAAAACGGCAGTGAGTCAGAGCGCCAGCGGATAAAAAATGCCCCTCCAGCAAATGATAAAACTGGGAATGCCCGCCTATATGGCGGCGAGAGGGGAGGCTAAGGACGCGGCCGGCTTCGTCGCGGACGCTCAAGAGCTGTGGTTGCAGGCTGACGCTGGCATCAAGGTCAAACCATTCTTCCACTGCGTGCAGATAAGTATTGTGGGCGATACTGGCGCCTAAAAACAAAATTTTTGCCTTCCGGTCATAAAGCCTCCCCCAAGGAGATTGGCGAGCACAAGGTGATTGGAAGCGCTCGTGACCGGCGCAGAATTCGCCTGCCTCTCGGCCGAATGCGGCTAGTGAATGCGTGGGGTGTAATGAGCGAATCACACCTGGGCGTTGGCGGAAGAGTTGGGAGAGTATGCCGACTACCGAGGGCGTGTCTTGGACGGAAAAGAGCGGTTGTTGGGCATTGACATTGCTCCAAGTCAAAGTTGGTAAGACTAGCAGGCCGTGCGGTCCGAAGTAATCCATCAGAGTGTCCAGAACGGTGTCGGCACGGTTCTCGACCTCGCCAATCGCTTTCATTGAGGAATGCACCAGGACGGTGTCTTCTGGTGCCAGGCCAGAATGTTGCAAGTCACTGGTCAGGCTGGCGTAAGTATGCATCGGTAACTGTGGGTTGGAGTGAGCTGAATTTCTGCTGGATAGACTAGGCGGCATTCCTGCCTAGCAAAGGGGCAGCGTGGGTGGAAATGGCAACCGACTGGTGGCGAGATGGGGCTGGGGACATCGCCCTCAAGTTGCAGGTGTGGGCGTCCTTGTCCATCCAGACGTGGTGCTGCTGCCAGTAAAGCTTTGGTATAAGGATGTTGGGGCCGTGCAAAGATATCCTCGGTCGGTCCTTGCTCAACAATACGACCCAGATACATAACCGCCACCCGGTCAGCCAGATAGCTGACGACACTTAAGTCGTGAGTGATGAAGAGGTAAGCCAAGTTAAGCTGGCGTTGGAGTCCCTTCAGTAAATTAAGGATCTGGGCTTGCACCGAGACGTCCAAGGCGCTGGTGCATTCATCGCAGACGATGATTTCTGGCTGTACGGCTAAGGCTCGAGCCAGTACCAGGCGCTGGCGTTGACCGCCGGAAAATTGATGCGGGTAGCGATTCAGCATATTTTTGGCAAGTCCGACTTGTTGCAGCAGCTCGAGTTGCCGTTTTCGGCGTTCTGCGGCAGTGTTGCCAATTCCTTGAGCGAGCATACCTTCTTGCAGACTCTCACTGACCATCAGGCGTGGATTGAGGCTCGAATAAGGGTCCTGGAAAATCATCTGCACAGTTTTTCGGAACGGGTGCATTTGTCCTGGGGTTAGTTTTTCCAGATGCTGATTGCCTCTGAGGATGATTTTGCCCTCTGTTGGTCTCAGCAGGCGTACCAGCGCTTTGCCAACCGTGGTTTTGCCACAGCCAGACTCGCCGACCAGAGCCAGGGTCTCAGCTGGGTATAAGGCCAGGCTAAGCCCATCGACAGCCTTGACATCAGAAACCTGACGCTGCCAGAACGAGGTCTTGCGAGAATAGTAAACTTTCAGGTCCTGGACTTGTAGCAGTGGACTGAAGATTGGGGCCGCTTTTGTGACTGATTCTGTTGCAGCTTGTGGGATGGCTGGCGTCTGCTCGGCAAAGTGACAACGGACAAGACGGCCCGGAGAAATTGCCGCTGCCGGCGGAGTTTTTTCTCGGCAGATATTCTGGGCGAAAGGGCAGCGCGGGGCAAATAAGCAAGCATTCACAGTTGCGGCGGGGCCGGGTGGACTGCCGGCAATAGTAGCCAGTTGCTGACCACGGGAAATTACTTGGGGCATAGCCTGTAAAAGCATCCTGGTGTAGGGATGGCGCGGTTGCGACAGAGTCTCGCTACGGCTGCCTTGTTCGAGGATTTGTCCGGCATACATTACCGCGCAGCGGTCGGCATACTCTGAGACCAGCGCGAGGTTATGGGTGATAAACAAAATAGCCGTGCCGGTCTCTTTGCGCAGGCGGTCAAGCAGAGCCATAATTTGCGCTTGGACGGTGACGTCCAAGGCTGTAGTAGGTTCATCGGCCAGCAGTAGCTGGGGCCGGCAAGCCAGAGCAATCGCGATCATAACGCGTTGACGCATACCGCCTGAGAGCTGATGCGGATAATCTTGCAGGCGCTGCTCGGGGTCCGGCAGACCGACTTCCTGCAAATGCTGCAGGCATTTAGTCCGCAAGGACTGCCCGCGCAGCCCTTGGTGTCGCCGCAAGACTTCAGCTAGCTGATAGCCGATGCTCAAAACTGGGTTCAGAGCAGTCATTGGCTCCTGGAAAATCATCGAAATCCGATTGCCACGGATCTTAAGCCACTGCCGGTCGTTATTTTTCAGCAGGTCGTGCCCTGAAAATAATGCCTGGCCTGATTCGAGGACAGCAGTCTTGCTTGGCAAGAGTCCCAGTAACGATAACGCGGTGACAGATTTCCCTGATCCAGATTCACCTACCAGCGCCAACATCTCTCCGGGGTAAATGGCGAACTGCGTACCGCGAACGGCAGGCAGGACGCGTTTGCCACTGCGGAAAGAGACGCTTAAATTCTTGACCTTTAGTAATGGCTCAGGCATTGGCTAGCAGCTCTGAAAATAGGTCGCTGGAGCACTTCCTCAAGCGAGTTTGCGGCAGATGGTGGTGATCTTCAGGCTCGTACTGGCGTTAGGACAGAGCAGCTCTGGCGTGCCGCCGGCGGCCTCGATTTCCATAAAGCCGCTGGGGTCGCAGTAGGCACTGAAGCGCACTGGCCGACCACTAGGAGCATTGAGGCAGTCTTGGTCAGCGATGTCAATGTAGTGCAAATGCTCAGGCAGCAACTCTGCCGTGCGGCGGGCCATAAACTGGCTTTTCGGATTGTGGAATTCCAGCCATTCGACTTGTGGGCTGAGGCCTAATTGAAAGCGAAAGTCAGTTTTCAGACTAACCTGATAGCCTTCTGCTGTGGTTTGGCGGTGACGAGTGCTCGCTGGAGTATAGAGGTCCCAAATTTCGGCGGCGGGGCAGGGGGGCAGGCGCAGAAAACAATGCTCGTCGCAGTCGAATTGGCAGAGCGACCAAGGCGCTAACAGCGCCTGGCTATGGGTCAGAGTTTCTTTGCCGAGATACTCAATGCCCTCTTCAACCTGTTGCAGTAATTGCCCCGGACTGGTGGAGATGCTTATCTTGCGGCTGAAACGGCAGGGTAAGCCCCGCCCTTGGGCATTGATCAAGTCGATTTCTGCACTTATGCTCACAGACTCTTGGTTTTGTTCGGTGACCAACCAGCGGGCATTGCTCAGCCCTGGCGGCACTCGCCAGGCTGAGGTGGAGTACTCGTATCCTAGGCAAGAGCCTTCTGGGGCTGGCCAAAATCCATCACCACCGGGATTCAAATACCCGACACTGGTGCTGAAGTCTAGGAAGGCGGCAGGATTTACTCGGCTGATGACTTCGCCATCGAGCAGAGTAAAAAGCCGTCCTTCGACATCGAGCGCGATGATGATGCCGGAAGTGGTATCCCCTAGCAGGTGGTAGCGGCGTTTGCCATTATCCAGCAGGGCGATGAGTTCTTGAGTGTGCATTAGTTGCTCCTGGATTGTTTGTCTTGGGCTGCGCGTTTGCATTGTTTGAGACGCTCGGCCTCGGGCAGGCGTTTGTAAAAGTCATCCAGCGGGAAACAGCCGGAAATCATACCATTGCGAGGTGCGGAGGTACAGTCGCCAAAAGTCCGGCAGATGCGTTGCCTATCCAATGACTTGCCTGCCAGTACGTCGGCACAGATTTCCGGATAGGAGAGGACCATTCGGCCAATGCCTACGAAATCTGTCCAGTCGTTGGCCAAGGCGGCTTCTGCGGCGTGGGGCAAATATTCTTGCAGGCAGGTATAGCCCGCGCCGACGACCAGCAGCCCCGGGCATTTTTCTCGCAGACGTTTTACTGCGGCTAGATGTCGCGCCACGTTGTACAGCGGATGCTCCGGCATTGCATAGCCGTCACTGACCGGATAATAAGCGGGACGTTGAGCGTGAACGTTATAGTACGGACTGCCGATGGTGCCGCAAATCAAGTCTATGCCATATTTCTGCATTAGCTGGACAAAAGCCGTCGTCTCCTGCAAGTCTGGGTCCATAGCCAAACCGCTGCTGTCGCTGCCAAATGCGTATGGATATGGCCCTTGCCAATCCATTGGCTGGCCGACACCGTCCTCGCCTTTATAGAACGGAATGAGGTCGAAGATGCTGAGGCGGGCAGACAATTTCAGATCGGGGCAGGCCTTCTTGATGCCAGCGGCGACTTCTCGAAAAAAGCGGGTCCGGTTTTCCCAGGAACCGCCGTATCGTCCTGGTCGTTCGTGGGCGGTCAGGAATTCGTGGCCTAGGTACCCGTGGGCGTGTTTAAAGTCAATGAAGTTAAAACCAGCTTCTTGGGCTACCTTGGCGGCAGTGATGAAATGCTCTATAATCTCGCCTACTTGGTCATCGCTGAGCACATTGGCAGCGGTATTGGCAAATTTCTTATCTAGCAGCGGGTGGGCATAAGCGGTCACGGCCTCTCGTTTGGCATCGTCGTGGGGATGGGAAAAGCGGCCGGAGTGGGTCAGCTGAAGACCGATGCATAAATCCTCGTCGCAGCCAAACTTATCCCGATGCAGCTGGCGCATCTCGCGGCAGAGTTTTTGCATTGCTTTGGTCGTGTCTGGCACTGCCATCAACTGGCGGGGGTTACTGCGGCCGGAGGTCATAACGGCAGCGGCCTCAGTGCCATAAATCAACTTCGCACCACTGCTGGCAAAGTGCAGCCAACGCCGACGGGTGTATTCGCTGGGCGAGCCATCCGGCAAGCAATCCCAGCCTTCCATAGGCAATATGGCCCAGCGGTTGCCAATGCGTTGGCCGAAGGCCTGAATCGGCTGAGCCAGCGCAGCGCTGCCGTCACTGGGCACAACATCTACTAAAGGGATGGCGAAATTTTCCTGGGCCAGATATTCACGAAAATCGGCGACGGTTTTGAATTCTATTACTTTGCGGTAATTACTCATTTTATAAATTGTAGTTAATAGGTGTTGTGGTGCGGTAAAAAATGCTGCCTTAGGGCGGGCCGCAATTTCAGGTTTCGCATTTCGAATAGACTAATAGCCGGCCGGCAGCAGAGACTATCTAAAATATAGCGCCAATTGCGAAGAATTTCAATCGCGCTGGTGAATTACTACGTTGATGCCTTATATTAAACAAATAGGCCACAAAGTAGTTGTCTATACTTATCATTATTATCAGGAGCCTCTCAAAATTTAGTCTGAATGCTGTTGGCTGCCTACGCACGATTACCACGATGATTATCAGTTTTATTCTAGTTATTGGACTTTTAACTGCGGCTCTTATCTACTGCGCGCTTAGATGGCAGAAATGCCAGCACAAAATACTCGAATTGCAG
>CAZUCG010000099.1:0-8037 GCA_964619145.1 uncultured Lentisphaeraceae bacterium
CTCGCCGGCGAAATCACCGTGGTCAGCACAGAAGATAACGATGGTATCTTCGCGACAACCGAGCTCATCCAGGCAATTGAGCACTCGGCCGGTCTGCTGGTCGATTAACGAAATCAAGGCATAATAATTCGCCAATGCCTGGCGCAAGGTTTTTTCTCCGTGCACAGAACTGCACCATTTCAATTCGACGTTGCGGTCAAAATAGAAGGTCCGGTTTAAGTCCAGCTCCTGCTGATTGGGCGGCAAAGTCAGCGCCTCCGGGTTATACTCAAAAGGACAGCCAGCCGGGACTGTCAAGGGTGGATGCGGACGCTCAAAACTGACTTGCAGAAAAAAAGGCTTGGCCTTGTCTCGCGCTGTCTGTAAATAATTGATCGCCTCATTCGCCGTCCAGGTTTCCAAGCTATGTTGCACGGGAATATGAGGCTGCGGGGAGAAGCAGAATTTCTCTACATCACCCAAATCATCATACAGCTGATGCAGCCGATGTTTCTTGAGGTAATTATAGTAATCCAGGTTGCGTACTGGGGCATCAGCGTGGTAGCAGAGCCGCTCATATTGGAAACCGTGCGTGGGCCAATGCGGGAGGTGCTTCTTGCCAACCAAGGCGCTTTGATAACCGTAGAATTGCAAAAAGCGCGGTAAAGACAACAACGATTCTGGGATGGAGTCGAGGTCATTGCCATAGACGCCGTGATTATGACAGTATTGACCAGTCAAATACGAGACCCGAGAAGGCACACAGATGCCATTTTGAGAAAATGTCATCGGGAAGCGAGTGCCGCTGGCGGCCAGTCTGTCCAGGCACGGCGTCTTGACATCCGGATGCCCGGCAAAGCCGAAGCAATCAGCGTGATGCTGGTCGTTGATTATCATCAAGACATTTGCTGCTGACATTGTGCTTGTTCCTCCTGAGAATTATCTAATTCGACATTACACGGGGCAATGATTTTTCCCGCTCGTGGAGCAGGGTTTTTATTTTAGTTCAGGGGCGCTCTGGACGATTGTCGTTTAGAGCATTGCAGACTTATCGGCCAGCTGGCGAGTGCCGTCATAGCCAAGCCTGATAATTATGCATTACGCAGTCTTAATCGCGCTGCATTACCGTATGCTATTTTGTGCTGTTTTCAAGTCTGGCGGCAGATAAAAGCGTAAGATAATCCTCGTGTTCCTGCTCAGGATGACTTGTTTTAGTCGCTCAGTTGATTATATTCTATAATCACGATGAGGAAATCTTGACAGGTAGCATTATCTCGCAGTATGGTCAGGTTCGCCTTGTCGCTGACCTCGAAACACTTTTTGCCGCGCATTTTATTTTAACCATTGAAGTATGCTTATGTCTGAATCTTATCTCAATTTTTTTCCGCAAGGCAATCTGTTTTATGACTTCCCGCTGGCAGGACGTGCCTACTGGCTGGCTGATAAAAGCGCTGATTTGCCAGCCTGGCAAGGATTACGCTCGGCCTTGCCGGCGGAGATGAGCGCGGCTGAGAGTCGCGACGGCGCTGCACTGCTGCTGGCCACTGTCACTGCTGATAGCGTTTTGCAAGAACTATATAACCGGCGCTGTGGGGATATCGCCCCGAAGTCGTTTGTGATGCTGCTGGAAGACCAGGAAAAACCAGCCCTCTGGCTCGGTGGTGTGACTGTGGAAGACCTGGCTGCTACTGTCGAATTCGTTCGAGAGCATCTAATCTTCCTGAGAGAAAAAATTCTCGCTGCGGCTGATTTCCACGTGCATTCGCGGGTCTCTGATGGCTGGGGTGAGCCGGAAGAGCTGCCGGCCTTGGCTCTGGCCGCTCGACTCGATATCCTGGCCTTGACTGATCATAATACTACTGCTGGATATGAGCGACTGCGAAAAGCTGCCGTTGATCCCACGCTGCTGACGCTGCGTGGTATGGAGGTGACTGATACTCAGCAGAATCATCTGCTGGCATTCGGTGAGGTCGAGGACTTGCCGCACAGCACCCCGGAAAAACTACTGCTGTCGGCCCGAGCTGGGCGGGTGTTTTTGGCTCAGGCGCACGCTACCAGTACGGTCTATTTCACTGCTCTTGACGCCGATTCTGCCTTGGCTGCAGAGGCCTTCAACTACCTCTCCAGTGCCCCCGAGCAGGCTCGTGATTACCTGCGGCGGCAGCTGCGAGACGGCAAAAAAGTGGCCGCTCTTGGTAATTCCGATACCCATTTGCTGGCAGACTTGGGCAAAGCCCGGACATTCCTGCGTCTAGACGCCTTCACCCCTGAAGATGTCCTGAAACAGTTGCGCCAAGGCGCGTGCTGTGCTTTCTGCAAGGGGGAGTTTCTCGGTGAACCGAAGCTCGAAAACGTCCTGCGGGATATTTATCGCCGTTCTGACCTCCTGGAGGGTAAACTGGTGACTGCACCAGGATTCTGGCAGGTGCCGCCTGCTTTGGCAGACAGCGTTGCCGCGCCGCCAGTTGTGCGTGAACTGTTTGAGTGTGAACAGCGGCAGTTCGAGCGTCGGCAGATCTACTGCCCAGTTACGCACGAATGCCTGTGTTATGAACACTACTACCGATTGCCTGATTATCAGCCCGGCGCGCTGCTGCGTTGTGGAGCAAATGCCCAGCTGGTTTTGACGCTTAATGGCCGCCGCCGGCGAGTCCTGCTGCAGACGGGTGAAGGCGAGAATTTGCGACCTTTTGTTCGTCAGGGGGAAAATCGGCTGCAAATGTCTGCATTGCCAGAGTACTCTGAGCCACTGCGGCTATGCCTGGGACGGGAATTACGCCAGTGGGAGGTCCGTCGCCCCCAAGATGACGAATTTCAGGCGGTTGGCGCAGCCGGGAACCTGCAGCTGCAGGGAGTCGTCCCGTTAGGGGCGTTCGCGGGCGAATTGTTGTTGCGCACTCGGGTCAGTAACCCGGAGCGGGCAGACCGACTGTTTTTCGAGAGTGTGGATGGGAATATCCGGCTGCTGGTAAATGGCCGTGAGGTTACCCGGCGTTTCGGAACGCACTGGGAGGAACGCTTTGAAGTCGAGATATTACCCGAAACAGAACTGGAAATCGTGATTGTTATGCGTAACCACGTCGGCTTATGCGGAATATCCAACCACGCCTATCTGGGGACATCTCGGCCACTGGCAGAGAACGACCTGGCCTTCGCACTGGCAGAGGTCCCCGACCTCTGTGAATTGCGCTGGAGCGAACAGCGCACTCGCAGTTTCCTGCTCACTGAAGACTATCAGACTATCAATTGTTTTTTTAATCTCGGCGATTGGCAGCAGATTCCAGCACCGGCGGCTTGGCTGCTGGCAGCTGATTTCAGTGCCTCGCCGCGTATTCGAGTGCAGTGGGCGCAGGGACGGCAATGATGCCCGACTCTGATTACTTAAAATATATTCCTGACTGGGAGCCATTATGATTACCTGGGGCCTTTGCTGTTGCTTTGCCGCTGAGCCAATTAAGTTCCGTCGCAGCACCGCCACAGCTATGGCGAAGTTCGCGCGAGCCGAGCAATTGCAACGCCTCAGCGCGCTAGTGCTCAGCAATGCCAACAGTCTGCTGACTGCCTTGCAAGCTTGCGTACGACTGCAAATCGGCGCTTTCCGGATCAACTCCGAACTGTTCCCGCTAGCCACCCATCCGCAGGTCGGCTATGACCTCGATGAACTCCCGGCCGCAGAGGCCATCAAGGCGGCTCTGATCCGAGCGCGGACTTACGCCGCAGAACGGCAGCTCCGCCTTAGCTTCCACCCTGATCAGTTTGTGGTGCTCAATTCACCTCGCCCAGAAGTAGCTGCCAGTTCAGTAGCTGAATTACTGCATCAGAATCGAATGGCAGAATGGTGCGGAGCGACTGAGATCAATCTGCACGGCGGCGGCGTGTATGGCGACAAGGCGACTGCGTTGCAACGGCTACGTAAGAACATCGCTGCGTTGCCCGAGGCAGTGCGTGGCCGCCTGACCTTGGAAAATGACGACTGCTCATTTACCGTCACCGACCTGGAGCCTGTTTGTCGAGAAATGCAGTTACCGCTCGTTTATGACGTCCACCATCACCGAGTCAACCCCGATGGCCTTAGCATCGCCGCCGCCAGCGCGCTAGCGGCACAGACTTGGGAGCATCGCGGTTGTCTCCCGCATCTGCATCTGTCGAGTCCGGTGTTGGCTTGGACGGCGACTGGCAATCACCGTCCGCACGCCGATTATATCGACTCACGTGACATCCCCGAATGCTGGGCGAACTGCGATTTAGTCGTCGATGTCGAGGCCAAAGCCAAGGAGCTCGCCATCCGCAAGTTACTGCAAGAGCGCCCTGAGCTGTGCAAACCCTGATTAGCTCAGCGAACTACTATCAGCAAGAAAAATATTGTTAATGCCCCATTTTTATGCTGCTGCATTAGCTTCTGCTGTAGCTGAAACCCTAGAGCAGTTTGCCAACGGGGAAATAAACTAAGGGACGGAAGAGGCTTTTTCTGCAAGCATCGAGCAGTGTTGACTCCGAACAGTAACAACGCAGGAGATTGCTTCAATAGTGCCGCCAGCCCATAGTGCTATCGCTGAAAGTATACTCGCCGGGAATTTCCACCTTGGAGCAACAGAGCTCGCCATTAGCAGTGAGAATTTGCTGCTCGTCATTCTCTCGCGCCCATTGTTTGAGGACTTCGCGCAAATGTTGCCGGATTTCCTGGTAATTTGGGTTGGACACCAGGTTGTTTTGCTCCCCGGGATCATTTCTCAGGTTGTAGAGTTCTTCAATGGCGTTGCCTTCGTTGTAGATATATTTGACATTCTGGTCTGCGAGCATATATCCTTGCAGCGGTGAGGCGTTGAAGTAGGAGACGGCATATTGCCGGATTTGCTTTTGGCTGCTGCCGCTCAGGCGCGCAGTCAGGTCGCAGCCGTCGACGTCGTGGGTCAGTGGTAGTCCAGCCAGGGCGGCGAGCGTCGGGAAGATATCGTGCGTCCCGGCCAGGTCAGTAAGCACTGTGTCTGGCGCGATGATTCCGGGAGCCGAGATCAGAAATGGCACATTGACACTGCCGCGGTAGAAACAGCTTTTGCCCCAGAAGCCGAAGTCGCCAACCATATCGCCGTGGTCAGCAGTGTACAGGATGATGGTGTTGTCAAGTTGCCCAAGAGCAGATAACGCCGAGATAATCCGGCCGATCTGTAAATCCTGGAAGGTGACCAAGGCATAGTAATACGCTTTGGCGACACGATGCATCTCTGGAGAAAATTTCGCCCAGCCGTGGGTGATCTGCTCGATGAATTTCCCCGGTGAATACGCCAGAGAGTCGATTTTTTGCAATGGCGCTGGGATGCCGCGTGGGTCATATAGGGATGCGAAGGCCGCTGGCGGGTCATACGGCGCGTGCGGTTTGGGGAACGACGCAAACAGGAAGAAGGGCTCGTCCGAGCATTGCTGTTGATGCTGTTCCAAGTAGTCAATCGCCCTGGTCGCCACATACGCGTCAACGCAATGCTCTTCTGGTAAGGGCGAGGATGCCGGATGGATATCGTTATTGCCGACGCCGTGGGCGCGAGAGAATCCACTCCAGCCGACACTCTTGAGGTAGTCGTGATAATCCTCCAGGCCAGGCGTCTGCCCGGTTGGATCGTAGCGGTTAATGACGCGTCCAGATTCAGCCAGAGAGACTTGCTCATAGCCGTGGGTGGTCCGCGGCGTGCCGGGCGCGGCATAGGGCAGGAAATGCAGTTTGCCTGAAGCGTAGGTCTTGTAACCGTGAGCACGAAAATATTCCGGCATCACAATCTGGTCGGATTTTACACTGCCGCCATTGCGTTTTTCGCCAGTGCAGCGATGCGGGTAATTGCCAGTAATCATCGTGGCGCGAGCCGGAACGCAGACCGGGTCAACACTGAAGGCGTTGGGGAAACGCGCACCTCTTGCGGCTAGGCGGTCAAGGTGTGGCGTCTTGATGTAGCTATTACCGGCACAGCCCAGCGCATCGCCACGCATCTGGTCGGCACAAAGAAATAAGATATTCGCTTTCGACATCATAGTACCTCGCCTTGTTTTGTAGAGTCAGAGCATCTTGAAAATTTAATCGCTGAAACCCACAATGCAAATTCAAGAAAACTTGTCTTTTCAGTTGGTTTTTAGCAACTCTGCTGTATTTTACTACCGACTGCTGGATTCGTGAAGATGGACTCGGGTGTGTGGTTACTGCCGGGATAATACCGCTTGAGGAATAATTTAACAAGGACAAAAACAATGCCCACAAAAACACCAGACGCCTTTAAGCTGCTGCCGGTTGGTTGTGTTTCCCTGGGGGGTGTACTGGGCGAGGCGATTGCTAAAAGCATTGCCGCTCGACTGAAAAAAGTATCCTACGCGCATCTGGTGGACCCGTTTCGTAATCGTGATGAAGATGATGGTTTGTGGCGCTGTGAGTTCTGGGGAAAGATTGTCAGGTCTGCCATTCGCAGCTGGCGAGCCCAACCAGATGAGGAATTGCGGGCGATGATTGCAGCGACGGTGCGTGATATGCTTTCCACTCAGACGGCAGATGGCTGCATTAGCTCGTATCCCGAAGCCGTTCAGACGACTAAGTGGGATATCTGGGGGCGTAAATATGTTATCTTGGCATTATGCCGTTATTATAATGTTATCGACAACGACCCGGCAGTACGGACGGCTATAGCGCGTTGCCTGGACCACTTGCTGACCCAAGTCGGCCCCAAGGGCAAGAGTATGATCGCTAGCGGCGAACATCTTGGAATGGCGCCGAGTTCTGTTTTAGGTGCAGTTATTCAAGCATACAGGTTGCTTGGCGACACACGTCTGCTGGATTATGCGAACTGGATTGTACAGGAAGGCGGCTCGCCAGTTTTCGCTCAGGTGATGAGTGGTGAATCGCCTTACAAGATTGCCAATGGGAAGGCTTATGAAATGACATCGTGTGTCGAAGGGATGCTGGAATTATATCGTGAAAACGCTGACCCGGCATTGCTGGCTGCCGGACAAGAGTATTTTGCGAAGGTGCGGGCGGAGGAAATATTTGTCACTGGCGTTGCCGGGTTGAAAGATACAGCCGGTGAATTCTGGTATCAGGGTGCCATAAACCAAGCCCGGCAGGATTGCGGAGGCTTGGGCGAGACCTGCGTGACGACTACATATATCCGTTTCTGCCTGAATCTATTGCGGGCAACCGGAGATGCTCGTGTCGCGGATGAAATAGAACGCTCGCTCTACAATGGAGCGCTTGGCGCAATGACGCCAGATGGCTCCTGGTGGCTGCATCTTAATCCAACTCCGCTGTCGGGTGCAAGTACAAAAATTCCCGCCGCTGACCAGATTTTTGTCTGCAGCCAGGGCAGGTCCAGCTACAATGAAGACTGTTGCCTAGCGCAAGGGCCGGAAGCTATCGCCTCGGCGGCGCTGTTTGCGGTTATGCAATGCGCTGACGGCATCGTTATCAACTTGTATGAGCCCTGCCAGGTTAGAGTCGATTCCGCTCTCTCGCTCGAGATCAGCGGTGGTTATCCGGATGACGAGAATGCCACAATCACGCTGTATTGTCTAGCCCCGCGCAGGTTCGGGCTTAAGCTGCGCATCCCGTACTGGAGCGAGAATACCCGAGTTCGGGTTGGCGGTGCAGACGTCCCGACTCAGGCGGGGACATATTGTGAAATTCAGCGTGAGTGGCAAGAGGGAGACACTGTCGAGCTGATTTTCTCAATGCCGCTGGCCGTAATTGCCGTAGAGGGCGGATTTAGCGCCTTGCGCCGTGGGCCGATTATACTCGCCCGGGATTCGCGGTTGGGCGATCTGGACAGGCCATATAATGCACCGAGTAAATTGCTTCTGGCCCAGCAATATCCGGGCATCAGGCGGGTCTATGCTCTTGCAGATGGTTCGCGGGTCTGTGATTACTCTTCAGCCGGGAACACTTTTGCTAGCACCAGCCAGCTCAGAGTGTTTTGCTGAATGTTTTCTCGTGCCCGGCAAACGCAGGAATATGATTTTCCCTCTGAGCCTCCCTCCTCCTCTAGCCTGCCGCCTCAGGCGGCAGGCTAGAGGAGGAGGGAGAGGTGGTGG
>CAZUCG010000100.1:0-8019 GCA_964619145.1 uncultured Lentisphaeraceae bacterium
GATGGACCACGGGGACCGCGCTATTGTGTGCATCCCGGAATAGCCGCCCTGGCGGCTCTCAGCGACTGTAAAGTCGTCCCCTTGATCAGTAATTTTAAGCACTACTGGGAATTGCGGAGCTGGGATAAAATGCAAATCCCGGTGCCATTCTCGAAAATCACCTTACGGGTAGGCAGGCCGATCAGCGTGCACAGTGAGCAAGACTATAAAGACGCCAGTGCGGTAATCCGTCAGGCAATGTTGGCGATTAGCCAAGACCAGGACCGCTGATGGCAGGATTAAATACACAGCAACAATTGGCAGTAGATGCACTGCAGGGGCCGCTGCTGCTGCTGGCTGGAGCAGGCACTGGCAAGACTACCGTTATCGTGCAACGTATCGCTAATCTAGTCCGTCACGGCATTAAACCGGACGCCATCTTGGCGGTGACCTTTACCAACAAGGCGGCCCGCGGAATGCGTGATAGAGTCGGGGCAATGCTAGGACGGCAAGCTGAGGCGATTACTGTCAGTACGTTCCATTCCTTCTGCGCCAAAGTCTTGCGAAGACATATCAACCGCTTGGGGTTTAGCCGAAATTTTACTATCGCTAGCGACAGCTACCAGAATGGACTGATTCGAGAATTGTTTGCTCAGGAAGGCTTGGCCGTACCTGGCAACGACCCAGGTCTGTACCTCCATCGCATCGGCCTAGCTAAGGCGGCCTTGGAGACACCTGAGGACATCGGCCGCAAAGACCTGCCTTGGGCAGCTAATCTGGCCTTGATTTACCGCCGTTACCAGCTCCGCCTGCAGCAGATGGATATGCTCGATTTCGATGATATGCTCGGCTTGACCGTGAAACTCTGGCAGGATTGCCCGGAAATTCTGCAGGGCTACCAAGAACGCTACAGCCATCTGATGGTGGATGAATACCAGGATACCAATATCTCCCAGCTAAAAATTGTCACCCTGTTAGCTGGCCCGGCAGGTAATGTCGCAGTAGTTGGCGATGATGACCAGTCCATCTATGGCTGGCGGGGCGCTAATATCGATAATATCCTGCAGTTCGAGTCATATTTCCCGAAAGCGAAAATTATCCGCTTGGAGCAGAATTATCGCTCGACTACCACCATCTTGAGTGCCGCTAATGCCGTAATCGGCAAAAATCGCTCCCGCAGAGAAAAGAACCTCTGGGCACAGCAGGAGGCCGGCGAAAAAATCCTCGGTGTGCGCTGTGCAGACGAAGTCCGGGAGGGCGATTTCTTGGCAGAGTATATCTCCTCACAGGTGGAAAATAATAACTGGCGCGATTTCGCCGTGCTGTTCCGCTCCAATCATCAGGCCCGGGTGTTGGAAGAGCGTTTTCGCAAAGCCAAGGTCCCATATATTCTAGTGGGCACCAACTCATTTTATCAGAGTAAGGAGATTTTGGATGTCATTAGTTTCCTGCAGATTGTCCAGAATCCCAATGACGACTTCGGGTTGCTACGAGTCATAAATGTGCCACCACGTTTGATCGGCGATAATTCTATTGGCAAAATCAGGGCTTTCCGACAGCAGACCAGTGCGCCCTTGCAGGTGCTGTTGCGGAACGATAGTGTGTTGCAGCAACTGCCCAATGAAACCAGCAAAAGCTTGACGACTTTTCTTGATACCATCGAACAGGCCCGAAAAGCTTTTGCCAGCCCCGGGCAATTGTGGCAAAAAGCCAATGACCTGTTGACCGAGATTGATTATCTCAGTGGCCTGGGCAGAATGTATAAACCACGCGAGGATGCCTTGCGGAGACGAGATAATGTGCTGGAATTCCTGAATTCAATGGCCGAATTCGATGATGATAAGAAAGGAAACGCTAATTTGGCTGATTTCTTGGAGAATTTCGCCTTGCAAGATGCCCAGGATAAACGAGAAAAAGAAAAAGGCAGCGATGAGAACGCAGTCACCTTGATGACTGTCCACGCTGCCAAAGGGTTGGAATACCAAACTGTCCTGCTGGCCGGCTTGGAAAGGAATCTCTTTCCCCACCAACGGGCCGTGGAAGAAGGTAACGAAGAAGAAGAACGGCGACTCTTTTATGTGGCTATCACCCGGGCTTGCAAAAAATTCCTGTTCAGCTTCACCACTAAGCGGCGGCATCGGGGCAAGCTCACGGCCGTTAGGCCCTCTAAATTCCAGGATGAGCTCCCCGAAGAACTAGTGCTCTATACTACTCCAGAAAAAGCAGTTCGACCGCCTACTCAGGAGGAATTTGAGCAATATTGGCAACAGATGAAAAATATGTTCGAACCAGAAAAAACACCAGAAGAGAACTAATGACTGGCACAGCCGAAGTCGCTTACGGAGCTGACTGCAGGGAGAGACAGAGATTCCCACAGCGGTCACGTAATAATTCCGCTGAACAATTGTAGGTCGCCAGGATATTCTCCGGCGATAGAGTCGATTCCGCTGGGCCAATGCTGATCGTCCGACCTTCTTTTAATAAGATTATTGTTTTGGCGTATCGAGCCGCGGTGGTCAAATTGTGAGAAATTAACAATACTGCCGGGCGGCCTGGAAGGGTGCGCAATAATTGCATCGCAGACAGGGAATTGGCGGGGTCAAGGGAGGCACAGGGCTCGTCTAATAATAATATTTTGGCCTCCTGCGCTAAAACCGCTGCCAGAGCTACGCGCTGAAGTTCTCCGCCAGAGAGGCGATGGCAGGATCGTTCGGATAAGTGCCTGAGACCCAGACTGTCCAAGGCTGTGTGTACTGCCGACCAGTCCTGCTCACTCGGTGCTGATAGCCGCGGCAGGCGGGCATTGCGGCCGAGCATAACCATCTCTTGCACGCTGAAATCTAAGGCCGGCCTGCTGCTTTGCGGCATAACCGCAATTTTTCGGGCTCGCTCTTGATGGGATAGCGTAGCCAACGGGCGACCATTAAGCGTAATCTCGCCTCGCTGCAATGCTAAATAGCCGGCTAACAGGCGCAGGATGGTGCTTTTGCCGCTGCCATTCGGTCCCAGCAGGACAGTGAAATCACCCTCTTGCAGAGACAGTGAGAAATCACGCACTACACAGTTATCCCGGTAGGAGTAAGTCAGATGTTTGCCCTCAAGCAGCATAGCGCCTCCGACGATTTATCAACAGCAGAAAAATTGGCCCACCGACTAGAGCAGTCAAGACACCGATGGGTATTTCACGCTCTCGAAAAATGCTGCGAGACAATAAATCGCAGAGTAATAAAAAAACCGCGCCCCAAAAAAATGTCGTGAAGACTATCTTTCGGTGGTCGCAGCCATATATGCGTCGCACGATATGGGGGATAATCAGACCGCAAAAGCTGACAATACCAGCCAAACAAACTGAAAAGGCCGCCAGCAGCGACGCCAGCAGAACCAGTAAAAAAAGCAAACTCCGGGCGTTTACGCCCAAATAGAATGCTTGCTCTTCTCCCAAGGACAAGGCATTTAAATCGCCTGCCCAATAGCGAAATAAGAGCAGTGTTAACAGCGCATAAGCAGCGGCAGGCCAGAGCATTGCCAGGTCTAATCCCTGCAAATCGCCCAACAGCCACCAGGTCACACCCGCTAACTCTTCGTGTTGGGCGATAGATAATAGATAAGTCAGCAGACTGGCGCAGATGGTGCCGACAATCACCCCGCTCAGCAGCAAGCTCTCGCTGCACCAGTTCCCACTTCGGCTGACCAACAGAACTAATCCTAAGGCTAACAACGCGCCGGCTAGCGCAGAAAATGGCACCGCGTACTGGGTCAGAGCTCGCAGCCCCAGCACAAAAGATAGCGTCGCTCCCAAAGCCGCACCACCTGACACGCCCAAAGTAAATGGCTCGGCTAACGGATTGCGTAAAACGGCTTGAAAAACCATCCCTGATAGCGCCAGACTTCCGCCGATGATGATCGTACCAAAAATACGCACTACTCGTAATCCTAACAACGGATGCCAGGAGCCAGAGTGGTAAAACTCCGTCGGCCAGAGACAACGGGAACCCAAGACGGTGCCGGCAAAGGCGATCACCAACAGCGCCAGAATAGGTAACAGTACCGGATGGCGAGATAAAAATTTCATTTAGCTCCCACGGCTGTAGGTGAGGCGAGGCTGATTTTTTGCAAGCGGCTCCGCAGGTCGCGAACGCCGTCTAAGAGCCGTGGCCCCGGACGTAACAGCAGCTCTTCTGGGAGGTCGGTGATGACTCGATCCGATTGCACTGCTCGCAGGCGTCGCCATAGCCGGTCGTTTTTTAAGTCACGTTCAGGGGCTGACCAGATGATGACGTCTGGCTGGTTTTCCCAGAGCCACTCGAAAGAGCATTTGCAGTAGGCCTGCGGAATCGTACCGGCGAGATTCTCTGCCCCGCAGAGCCTTATGATCTCGTCAGGTAACGACGGGCCGCCACCGACCATCAGCGGTGAATCCCAGATCACCCAGAGGATTTTCAGCGCCAATGGCGGTGGCAAGTGTTGTAAAAAATTGTCGATCCGCTGCAATTCTGTCGCCGCCGCCTTGGCCGCGCCCAGCAAGCTTCCTAAACGTTGTACACTTTGACGGTAATCTGCCAAGGTGGCACCCGGTAAAATCAAAACCTCAATGCCGCGTTGGATAAAGGTCTTGCTGATACCGGGGTTTATAAGAGCATTGCTGATCAGTAAATCTGGCCGTAACGAGACGATTGTCTCTACCTGTGGGGAAGCGAAGCGGCCGGCTATTGGCACCGCGCTGACTTCCGCGGGAAAGTCGCAGGCGTCACTGCGCCCGACGAGCAACTCCCCACAGCCAAGCTGAAAGATCAGCTCGGTTAGAGCAGGCGATAATGACACCACTCGGCGTATCTCAGTAGTATGGCCAAATGTGCCTAAAAACAAAAAAAGGATGGCTAGTATTCGCATTATTCCAGATCAAAAAGGTAATTACCACGGGCCCTTTCACCGAACCACCCCAGTGACATTGATAAGTTCTCCGCGACACTGCGACCACTATAGCTGGCTTGCGAAAAACGCAATCTCTCTTTGCTGACGTGACCATCAAGCCAGGCCGCCGTGACTTGCCCGCCGTGGCGAAAGTGCATATCAGGAGATGAGTCGCCCCATACCGTGCTCGGAGGCATAATGCTGTAGGAATTGATTAGCGTGACGCCATCCAAGCTGGCCGCTGAATCAGCAAAGGCTATCGTCTCGGCTGGCTTCCTGATTAAGGTCACAATTGGCGAATTGTTGATTGGGTAGCCATTGCCCCCGCCGAGATACGTGACATTGTACCCATAACCGCCATTGCCAGCATCATATCCACTCGTGTCCTTGGGCAAAATGGGACAGGTCTTGATGCTGTCTATCTTCCCTAAGTAATTCAGCAGCCCACCGCGGGGCTCCCAAGATGAACTGGAACTACTGCGAGTGCCGCACCAAGACCGATTGTAGGAGGTGTCCGAATAAGCTTGAACGCAGTAATCCTGATTGTCATCAATATACAAATTTAAAGCCAAAGACAATTGCTTGATGTTGGAGGTGCACTGAATTGATCGCGCTTTGTCACGAGCTTTGCTTAATGCCGGCAAGAGCATCCCGGCTAAAACCGCAATTATCGCAATCACTACCAATAATTCAATTAGAGTAAAATGCCTGGGTCGGTGAATATACCGCCGAGACTCACTGCATAATACCGCTTGCTTGCTGGCAGACCAGCCCACCGAATAAACTTTGAAACTCATCAGGATTCACCTTTGTGTCTAGCGCACAAATTGCTGCAAGATGATAAAAATATGATTATCACCCTAGTACGACTTAGTCGGGGTCCGGCTAGTATGCACTCACATAACTCACGGTTGCGCGACAGCTCCCGATTCTCACGGGATTCACCGACAATAAAAACAAGTCGTAAGCATACTATAACCGCCGAAAACAATTTTTTCCAACCAAATTAAATAAATCAGATTGTTTTCTTGCGTCCTGAAGTTATATTAAGTGGTTTACGACCTTGAGCCGCATCCTTCTGCTTACGCAAGGAGACCGGCCCAAGAGTCAGCAAGTCCCAACCCCAAGGGAGTTGTTTCTTAAAAATGATTTTTTGGCGTTTCGACGGTCGGAAGGGGGATTTTTCGACCGGGGAAAAGCGTCAACAAACGACACGAAAGGAAAGAAACCGTGGCTAAGACGACAATTACTGATCTTCTCTCTGCAGGCGTTCATTTCGGACATCAGACTCGGCGCTGGAATCCCAAGATGAAGCCTTATGTCTATGGGACCCGAAGCGGCATTACCATCTTCGACTTGGGCAAGACTATGCAGCAGCTGGCGCAGGCCTGCGATTTTCTGACTGACGTGGCGTCTAAAGGCGGCCAGATCCTGTTCGTGGGAACTAAACGCCAAGCGCAGGAAATTGTCCGTAGCACTGCTTCGCGCCTCGGGATGTCGTATATGTGCAAACGCTGGCTGGGTGGTACCTTGACCAACCAAAAAGTCGTGATGACCCGGGTGGCTTATATGAAAAAATTGCAGGCCCAGGATGCCGATGGTACAATGGATGCCCTGCCGAAGAAAGAAGTCGCGGGATTGCACCGCGAACTCGACAAATTGCAGGATGCCTTGGGCGGTATCGCAGATATGCGAAACCTGCCGGCAGCCATTATAGTAATTGATGTCGAGCACGAACGTATCGCCGTTCTTGAAGCAATGAAGCTCGGTGTGCCAGTGGTGGCACTAGTAGATTCGAATTGCAACCCCGACAAGATTGACTACGTCGTTCCTGGTAATGACGACGCCGTGCGCTCTATCAAGGTTATAGTCAACTCGCTGGCTACTGCCATCGAAGACGGCTTGAATATGTGTGGGAAACACTTCGAGAGCAGAAGCGAAGAGCTGACCGAAGAGGATGTCGGCAAAACAGACACTGAAACTGTCGACTCTGATACCGCCAGTACAGACTCTGATGCTGCCAGCACAGACTCTGATGCTGCCAGCAAAGACTCAGATGCTGCCAGTACAGACTCTGATAGCACAGACTCCGACACAGCTAGCAAAGACTGAATAACACATCAATGTTTTAGATAAGAGGATTTTACAATGGGACAAATTACTGCCAAGCAAGTGGCTGAATTGCGTCAGAAGACTGGCGCTGGTATGATGGAATGCAAGAAGGCCTTGGTAGCCTGCGATGGCGACCTCGAGGCCTCAATAGACTTCTTGCGCAAATCCGGTATTGCTAAAGCCGCTAAAAAAGCTGGCCGCAGCACGACTCAGGGAAAATTGGTGGTGCGTTCCGAGGGAAAAACTACCGTCTTGGTCGAAATCTTGTGCGAGACTGATTTTGTGGCCAAAACTAGCGAATTCATTGAATTAGCCAATAATATCGCCGATACAGGCCTGACGGCTTTTACGACCGATGGCGATATCGCCGCGCCTTTGGCGGAAAAGGTAATCGAAGACATTAAAGTGTTGATTTCTAAAATCGGGGAAAATATGCACCTCCGCCGCGCCTTGCGTTGGACCACTAGCAATCAGGTCGGCACCTACCTGCATACTGGCGTGCCCTATGGCGTAATGGTTGAAGTCGAAGGCGAATGCTCCCCCGAATTGCTGAATAATATCTGCTTGCACGTCTGCGCTAGTAACCCCAGCTACATCTCTTCAGAAGATGTCCCGGCTGAACTAATCGCCAAAGAACGGGAAATTGCCGCGGCAACACCGGAACTGCAAGGCAAGCCGACCGCGATGCTGGACAATATCCTGAAAGGCAAGATGAATAAGCTCTATAAAGAAATCTGCCTGCTAAATCAGCCGTGGATCGATGACGATAAAACCAATCTCGCCGCCGTTGCGCCCAAACTCAAAGTCAAGCGCTTCGTGCGTTGGCTGGTGGGCGAAGAATTGCCCGGCGAGAATGCCGAAAACGAAGAATAAGACTGTCTGAATTTCAAGACGTATAAGCCCGGTCGAACCTTAGGTTCACCGGGCTTTTTTTTGCTGCGCCAGGCACCTGGTGGAGGCTTTGGACTTGCTGGACTTGGTGGACTTGGTGGACTGGTTGGACTGGTTGGACTGGGT
>CAZUCG010000101.1:0-7973 GCA_964619145.1 uncultured Lentisphaeraceae bacterium
GCGAGCAAGCTGATGGCGCGGAGTTCGTGCCGATGGCTTTGGCCAAAGGCGCAGTCGCTGTTCTGGCAGACCGACGCTTGCCAGTGCCGCCGGGAATGCCTTGGGCTGTAGTACGTGAACCATATCACGCTTTTGCCAGAGTGGCAGAGGGCAGCGAGAATTTCCCCGCTAGAGCACTGAAGACCTTGGGCATAACAGGGACCAATGGCAAAACTACCACGGCGTATCTAATGCGGGAAATTTTGCGCCAGGCTGGAAAAACCACCGGGATGCTTGGGACTGTGCAATATGACTTGGGCGACGCGAAGCCTTTGCCGGCAGACAGGACTACACCCACGCCATTTCACCTCCAGAAGATGCTGGCTGCAATGCGCACTAACCAGGTCGAATACGCAGTCCTGGAAATGTCCAGCCACGCTTTGCTGCAGAAGCGCCTGGGTACGACGGAGTTCTGTGGCGCAGTCTTTACCAACCTGACACGAGATCACTTGGATTTTCACCACACCTTTGAGAATTACTACCAAAGTAAAAAAACGCTGTTTGCTGAGAACCTGGCCCAGGGCGCGCCAATGATTGTGAATGTCGATGACCAATGGGGACAACGCTTGGCAGATGAATGCGCTAGCAAGAATCTGCTGACCTTCAGCTTGGCAGGTAAAAAAGCAAACATCACAGTCTCCAATCTACGTCTGGAGGATAATTACAGCGAGTTCAAACTGCAGCTGCCGGACGCCGTATGGCCTCTGCGGACGCCATTGCTGGGACGCTATAATGCCTATAATGTGACCGGAGCAATCAGCCTCGCTTACGCCCTGGGACTGGCCGGCGAACAAGTCTGCGCCGCAGTGGCGAGTTGTCAGGGCGCGCCGGGTCGGCTACAGCGATTCTCTTTGCCCAATGGTGCTGCCGCGTTTGTGGATTATGCCCATACCGATGACGCCTTGAAGAACGCCCTGACCGCGCTGCGACAAATCTGTCGCGGTCGGTTGCTGGTGCTGTTTGGTTGCGGCGGGAACCGCGACCGCAGCAAGCGCGCGTTGATGGCTGCGGCAGCCTGTGAAGGAGCGGATTGGGTGATGGTCAGCAGCGATAACCCGCGCTTCGAACAGCCTGAGGATATTATTAAAGATATCTTGGCTGGCGTTCCGGAAGGTCGCAAGGTCGCTGTGCAATCGGACCGGGCGGAGGCTATACGGGTAGCCATTGCCGAGACGCAGGCAGGAGATATGCTGCTTATCGCCGGCAAGGGCCACGAGGATTATCAGGAATGCCAAGGCCAAAAAACGCATTTCAGCGATGCGGAATGCGTACAGCGTTGCGGACAATTATTGCTGTAATCGGGTTCTTCGCTGCGTTTGTCAGTATCGCGGTGCTGGAATAAAGCAGAATAGATCATCAAGGACGCAAGGAAAATAAAATTATCGCCCGGCCGAAAAACAAAAAACCCCTGGTGTAGGAGGGGAGAGAGAAAGGGAGGAGGGAAAACCCACACCAAGGGCGTGCCCGCTAAAGGGTCACACTTACTTTGACCGATAACAGGCGTCTGAGTTCCCAAAAGGGCAATTATTTTTGCCAATATGTATAATTTTCGATATTCAATGAAATTCAAGCAGTTTCACGACAGATGCGTCTTGCGGTTGCGACAACTGGTCAAACGCCGGCCGTTTATTTTGCCCAAAAACAGTCTCAAGAGAATCTTATATCTATTCCTTGGCCTGGCTGGCATTGCGGCTGGTTTGTTGCTGCTCTGGTATTACAGTCCGGTTTTCTTTGCCGATCCGATGCAAGCTCTGGCAATCCAGACGCCAGTGCGGGTCTATTACGATGCCGCCGGAAACGAAGTGTACTGCGAACGCACTTATGACTGGCAATGGCGCTTTGCCGTCCCGCTCGACGAGATTTCTCCTGCGGTAATCACGGTCACTCTGGCAGCTGAAGACAAAGATTTTTACCATCACCAGGGTGTCGATTACGCCGCAGCATTCCGAGCCGCCTGGCAGATGCTCCGGCATCGCCGGGTGATGTCTGGTGCATCAACCATCACTATGCAATTGGCCGGGATGGCGCATTACGACCGACACCGGACATACTGGCGGAAATTCCGCCAGGCGGCGCAGGCCCGCAAGTTGGAAAAACTCTATGACAAAGATTTTATTTTACAGGAATACCTGAATCGCATCCCCTGCGGCGGTAAAATTTATGGCATTGAGAGCGCCGCCAGGTATTATTTCGGCAAACCCTCTTCGCAATTGACCTTTGTCGAGGCCACACTCCTCTGCGGCTTGCCGCAAAGACCCAATGCCTATCGGCCCGACCGACATCTCGGCCGAGCTCGAGAACGACAGCGCGTGGTAATGAAATTACTCGTCCGCCAAGGCGCTATCAAGGCCGATGCAGCGCGCACGCTGCTGTTGCAGGAAAAATTACAGCTGAGGGATTTTTCCTATCCGGCGGATTTTATGCATCCGGAAGTACCTGCCGAAGACAGGCTGTATTTTGAACTGGCCAAAAAAGAGTCCGCAGCTGCGTTGCAAGTACATACTAACTGGCAGCGAGGATTGCAGAATGACCTGCGTTTGACGCTTTGGCGGCATTGCCGACGCCTACCGGGCGTCGCTGATGGCGCGGCTGTTCTGCTTGATAATCACACCGGCAAGGTCTTGGCCTTGGTCGGGACACTCGATTTTGCCTCGCCTAAAGGCGGGCAGGTCAATGCGGCTTTGGCCAGCCGTTGCGCCGGCTCGACCCTGAAGCCATTCCTGTATGCGGAAGCTATTGATGGCGGGCTGTTGGTGATGGATACGCTCTTGGATGATGCGCCATTGCGCTATGCGAATTTCCGCCCCGGCAATTATGATGGCGGGTATTCTGGTCGGGTAAGAGCCGGTGAAGCACTCAGCCGTTCCTTGAATATCCCAACCGTGCGCATTATGGCAGAATTGGGCGTGCCAAGAGTGGTGGAATTGTTCCAGCAGCTGCAATTGTGTCCGTCGGATGAGCCAGTCGGGCTGCAGAATGGCTTGGCCATCGCCTTGGGGACCGCCGGCCACTCATTGCTGGCACTAACCCAGGCATATCAGGTCTTCCCCAATGCCGGCCGCTGGAGACCAGCGAGCTTTCTGGCTAATACAGAGCCTACAGAAGGACAACTGCTTTACCAGCCGGGGACCGCAGCGATGATTTCTGCGATGCTGCGCGAGAGAGGACTGTCGGGGACCACGCTCTCGGTGGCTTGGAAAACAGGGACCTCCAGCGGGAACCACGACGCGTGGTGCTTTGCTTTTACGCCGGAATACACCCTGGGAGTATGGCTTGGCAACAAGGACGGCAGCGCGGCGGCCGAGCTGATCGGCGGTACTGCGGCAGCACCCTGTTGCGGAGAAATAATCCAAGCCCTATACCGCGATCAACAGCCGGGTGCCTGGCCGCAAGAAAAAACACTGTTTGCCCGTGGCAATCTTTGTCGCCGCAGTGGCTTGCTGCGTGATAGCTCTTGTCAGGAAGGCTTTAGCGGCCTGGTGGTGAAAACCATCCCATTGCGCTATTGCCAGCAGTGCCGGGTCGGTGCGGTGGATACCCAACCGCCGTTGATTCTCTCGCCGTTGCCGAGTCAATATGTGGCCACTGACTCGGAAGGCGTGCAGTTGACCTTGCAGGCCAGCGAGGCAGATGTCTTCTGGTTTGACAATAGCCGGGGATTAGGGAGGCTGCCGCCTGTTTCAAAACAACTCTTTGCCATCGGCAGACATACATTATTAGCAGTCCCTGATAATTCTCAAAGACCGTCAGCAATGCTGGAGTTTATCGTTATAGCCCCGGCTACACCGTGATTCGCAGCCCGTCGTCAGCGATAATCACAGCCTTGCCGAGGATTTTTTCGGCTTTCCGGCGGGCCGTTTCCGGGTCGTTCATAATTTCCCGGCCGTGGTGCAGGAAGAGCAGCTGCTTGACGTTCCGGTCGGGTTGACAGAGCTCCTGGCAGACTTTTTCCACCCCGTGGTGCCCTGATTCCAGCATCAGCCAGTCGCAGTTCGTCAGCCAGTCGCCTAAGTCATCTAAGCTGGCTATGTCGCCGGAATAGACGATGATTTTACCGTCTTTGACGATCCGATAACTAAACGATTGCCAGTGGCCGTTACGGTCCTGGGGCAGATGATAGTTATGACGAGCCTCCACTGTGAGGGCATCTGCTGAGAAAAGCAGCCCGTCCTTGACCTGCTCTGCCACTATCTTGAAGCCACAGCGGAAGCCGGACTCGGTGTGGCGCAGGAATTCCAGAATGGCTTGGAATTGCGGCAAATTCGGCGTATGGATGGTCAAAGTAAAGCCGTGTTCAAATGCTTGGCGGGTACTGAGTTTGCGAATCGTCCACAAGAGATTGGCCAATCCGCCGGTGTGGTCAAGATGCGAGTGGGAGATAAAAATATGTCGGAGCTTCAACAGCTGTAAGCCCAGCAGATGACCGCTATGGGAGCAGCCCTCGCCGGCATCGAACCAATAAGGGATGCCCTGATGTTGCAAGACCCAGGAGGTATGCCAACGATCCGGCATAGGTTCGGTACCAGAACAGCTGCCAAGTATGTGGATGCTCATTTTAATGCTCACTATTTTGTTATTCAAGCGTTGCAGCCGAGTGGCAAGGCTTGTTCGCCGGGCATACTATGCAATAAGCAGTGCGGGATGAATCTACGCGCACGATGTTTCTTGAGTTATCTTGCCGGCCGGGCCGGGCGTTGCTGCTACAGCAGTAAGCTTATGGTGCGGTGAATGCCGCTGGCACAAGTCCGATGCCGCGTTTCAGCACTTCCGGGTGGCGGGCAAAAAAATCGGTGAAAGTCAGGTTTTCTCGATTCTTGAATTCTGTTTTGGCCGCGACCTTCAACCCAGCCAATTGTTCTTCGAAGCTGTTATAGCTCAATTCAAACTGCGGCAACAGCGGCATGTCGGGATTGACGAACAGCGCGCTGGTTGGTCGCCCTAACTCTGCGCTATACTGTTGGTAGGGAAGCGCTCGGCGGCCAAGGTATTCTTGTGGCGCGGCAATCATCTCGCCTTGCGCCTTGTCAAAACCGAGCACGGGTTTTTCGCTAGCGGGACTCCGAAGGAAGAACAAGTTATTGCGCTCCGTTAACTGGTCTATGTCGTGGACGTACAGTAGCGGCAAAAAACCTTTCAGATTCAGGTTGTCAGTTAAGATATTATTTTCGAACAGGACTTTCTCACCTCGAGTATTCAGCACGGTTACGTTGCCGACAAAGCCGAGCACAAAAGTGCAGTTACGGATACTTAAATCAGGGCAATTCTGAAAGCGCAGTGCTTCGTGTCCGCCGAAGCGGGTACAGTTTTCCATAACGATATTCGGGCTGTTTTGCGCTAACATCGTCCAGACACCAGTGCCGCCGAGCAACAGCCGGGTGAATCGTAAATTGCTACAGTTGTTGACCTTGAAGCCGTATTGCCGGATGCCGTCTTGAGGTCGTATCACTTGCCCGCCTAGGTGCAAGTTGTCGAAATGCAGGTAGTGTTGATTTTCCAGCAAGAATGCGCTATGGACATACGAGCCGACGCCGCCGGTAATCCACACTGTCTCGCCTTCGGCACCGCGGATGGTAATGATCCGACCTGGTGAACCACTGCTGATGACATCAATCTGTTCTGAGTAGGTGCCGGCGCGCAAAGTCAGCGTGTCACCAGGTCTCAGCGATTGCAGCCCCCGTAAAATCGAGCGGAAGGGCGTGGCTTTTTCACCAGAGGCATTGTCGTCACCAGACATCGCCACAAAATACTCCCGGGCTGAGGAAAATTCCGCCAAGGTGCGGAATTTTTGTTTTTTCAGGGCGATGTTCCTGCTCCTGGATTTTCTGGTCTGGTTGCTGAATGCTTTCTTAATTGCGGCAGTGGCGGAAACATCGAATTCATACGCGGTATCTGGCTTGAGGTTATGTAGGCTGATGCTGTGGAATGCCGCGGCTTCAAAACGGTTGCTTTGCCCGTCGCAGCTGATGGAACCGGAAAATGGCATATTGGCGGCAAGCGTTACCCTGGCAGTATTTGGCGAGAGGGCTGTGGTTTCGACTTTTTGGAGTTGAAATTCAGTCTCGCTGCTCTGGTAGCGGAATGGCCCGACGGGCAGGCCATCAGCGGCCCGGCCGGCAAAACGATAGGCATTTTGGAAAGTGTAATGTGCCCCCGGCTCAGGGCGGGCGACAAAAGAGTGCTGCTCAGCAGCTGGAATTTGCTCAGCGAAAGCATTGTAGCCGGAATAGCCGCCGGACTGCTGTTTGGAACCGAAGACATTGGCAGTGACCAGCGCATTTTCGCAGGCATTGATTTGAGCCGACTCCATCCACGAATGGCGCAAATCCAAGTTCATTACTTGGCTGGCCGTCAGTGCTGCCACGCATTGCTTGATGCGGATGTCCTTCCCGCCGACAAGTGAGATGCTCTGTGGTGCCAGGCGTTCAAGGCTGACATTGTCACAGTTCTCCAGCACGATTTTACCGGCCAACTCGATTGGGAATTCGCCGCGGCCGCGCAATGCGATATTACGGCGATCTTTCAGCAGCAGGTCGCCGTTGAGGCGGTCTAGGAAGTAGAATTCTGCCCCGTCGGTCATTTTGTCGGCGACGGCCTGCATACTGCCCAAGGCATCTTTGACCGAGCGCCCAGTCACACCGGCACTGTCGGATTGTACGAAAAACAACAATGCCGACTCCGACGTAGGCGCACCGCGTTTGATTTTCTCAGGGGCATCGGCTTGCGGTCGGCAATCGAAATTTACCGGGTCTGCCAGTACTGCGGCGGGGACGATATCTCGCCAGTTGCCAAAGAGGAGGTTGTTTTTGCCATATTCGGCGGGAGTGGGCATCTGAAAATAGACCACCGTATTCTGCATATATTCCGGCCCCCGGATGAAAGTGGCATTGCCTAGGATGCAGCTCCGAATCACAGAATTCTGGTCGAGCTTAGCTTTTGTTCGTAGTGTCTGATAACAGCGATTACCAACGAACTGCACATTTTCACATTTTCCGCCGTAGATCCAGATGTCGTTCAAGTGATTATTAGCAGCAGTGCAATTGCGGATGGAGGAATTCTTGGCTCCGGGGAAGCCGATATTCATACCGATGCCGCCTCCTGAATAACTGAAGGGGTTGCTATTTCCCCAGGCGCAGCAGTTCTCAATCAGACTGTTAAAAACTTTGCCGCCCAAGGCGAGGCCGTAGCTGTTGAGAAATGCAGTGGAGTTGGCAATGCGGACATTTTCCACGGGTGATGAGATTACCGCGCCCCAGCAGACATTCCATTGCGACGGCGGCCAGAATTCACGTACGCAACGGCTGAAGAAGCCGCTGAAAACAAGTCCGTCAATGCTGACGTCGCGCACTCCGCGAATGCCATCCAGGGGTATGATACTGATACCGGAAAAAGGCGTTAACCCGATAGTGAGGTAATGCTTCGCCGGGTCCTGGTAGTCGCTAGTGCGCACATAAATAATTTGCGTCTCCTCGTCATAACTCCAGGCACCCACTTCGCGTTGCAGCTGTGCCAGCGTAGGGACGTAATGCAAAATAGTCAAGGTGTCTCGTTCATTGATCGTTTCCGGGAAGCGGGGGAATGGGCATTGCCAGATTCCCGGCAGGGCGGCAGGCGTGAACTCCGGCGCATCGACGTCACCACGCAGTACTGCCGTGCCAGGAATCGCGGCTTTCAAGACCAGTTCGCCATCGCTCTCGATATTGAATTCCCCGCGATATTCGCCGGGTGCAAAGACCATAACATCGCCAGATTTCCAGTTCTTTCGGGCATTGTCCCAAGAGTCATTGCCGGGGCTGATCGGAATTTCTGCAGCAGAGCATAACCTGATGCAAAAAATCGCGCAAAGAAGAACGCCGCTGAAAAAGCTAAAGCTAGGCTGTGACATAATGCCGGTCTTCCATTGAGATTAAATGGCTGTAAAAAAGGCTGGGCGCAAG
>CAZUCG010000102.1:0-7947 GCA_964619145.1 uncultured Lentisphaeraceae bacterium
CAGCATTGCTATAGCTGGTATCGGGATTTTGCCGATTGCTATGATTTTTGACAGGGATAGGCGCAGGTATCGTGGATTGAAACAGCAGTCTAAAACTCTTTTTGGATGGGCTCGAGTTAACAATCAATCAGAAACGGGATAACAACAATGGCAGAACAAGTTAAATCACGGGTAGAGAAAGAACATAGCATCATCGAGAATCGGGAAGTAACTCCAGCGGAAAGTTTTTCTAGAAATGATCATCCTGATGCCCAATGGTTTGATGGTGCTGGATTGGGGCTGTTTATCCATTACGGGATTTCTGCTGTCGATGGGACGGTCGAACTCTCCTGGGGCTTAAAATGTCCGCCGCCCAATTCATACGGAAAAGTCAGCAGCGGCGAGTGGGGGCACGCGATGCCGCCGCGGCTCTATTGGGCAATGGCCGAGGATTTCCGGGCCGAGAATTATAATCCCGGCAAATGGCTGGCAGCCGCGAAGCAAGCCGGCTTCCGTTATGCAGTGTTGACCACGCGTCATCACGACGGTTTTTCGCTCTGGCCCAGCGCTTATGGCAACTTCAGCAGCAAGAATTTTTTAGCCGGTCGTGATTTAGTTGCTGAGTTCATTGCTGCCTGCCGGGCCAATGATCTTAAGGTCGGGCTATATTACTCGGGGCCGGATTGGTATTTTCTCCAGGATTACACTAACTTTTCTTTTTCCAAAGAGATTGAATTAGGGCTTGATTTTCAGCCAGAAAAGCGCCGGGTTTATGATGAAATTGCTCGGGAGAGATTTCGTTCGTACTTGCGTGGGCAGCTGACTGAGCTGCTTACCTGTTATGGTAAAATTGATTTGCTCTGGTTTGATGGTACGATTGATGAAGCTATGAGTCACGAAGAATTTCGCGCCTTGCAACCAGGGATAATTTTCAACACCCGCGGACTCGGATATGGCGATTTTCGTTGTTGTGAAACGTATTTCCCCAAGGAACGTCCAGCGCCGGAGGAGTGGTTCGAATGCTGTCACGTCTTTACCGAGGGCGCCTGGGGATATATGAAATCGGAATGTTACCGTCCTATTGGCTGGTTCTGCTATGAACTTTCCCGGATTCGCGCTTGGGGCGGGAATATGCTGATTAATATGGGGCCGCAAGCTGACGGTGATCTGCCCGCCGTCGCTTACCGACGGTTGGCGGAAATCAAAGCCTGGATGGACAAGTATTCCGAAAGCGTTTTCCAGGTAGAGCCGGGGCCCTGGCCGGAACGCGCCAATATTCCTGTGACCAGCAAAGGTAATGTCTGGTACTTGCACGCTCACTGGCGCACCGATTTCCCCTTGCAGCTGCTCGATGTCGATCGGCCGCTGGCAGTAGAGCTTTTTGACGGAACGTCGCTGCCGTTTGAATACCAAGAGCGTCAACTAACATTTGTCTTACCGTGGGAACATAATCATCATAGCACCGACGTAATTAAGGTCATCTTCGAGAGAAAACAAAAATGAAACATCAATTCTTGCTGACTACAATGCTGTTTTTCGGGGTGCTGCGACTGCTGGCGGTGCCATTTAGTATGACTCCTCAGACACCGAGAAAAATCGAGCTTGACCGATCAGAGACTAGGGTTTGGTTCCAGGCCGGGGAAGCCGCTTTTGAAATTGTTAGCGGTTCAGGTAATGTGAGTGCAGAATTTGCGGCAGAGGAACTAGCCAAGTACCTCGGCAAAGTCTTAGGGATGGAACTCCCGGTGGTGCCGCTAAAAACCGGGTCGTTACCGGCGTTGATCGTCGGGGATAGGCAATTGGCGGCGGCTAATGGCATTGATCCGGAAACGATGGACCGCGATGCTTTCGTAATCCGGAGCATTGGGACAGATATACTTCTCTTTGGCAAAGACGATCCAAGGAAGCATCCCCGCAAAGTCGAATACGCGTCTTGCGGTTCGCTGCTGGCGGTCTACGATTTTCTAGAACGTTTTGCTGGGGTGCGGTTCTATTTTCCTGCCGAGCTCGGCATTATCACGCCGCGTCTATCGGAGTGGACATTGCCCAAAATTGATATTATCGAACGGCCTGATATGCTATATCGCAAAACTTATGACATCAGTACTGACCTCAGTTCACTCAGCCAAGAATTTGGTTCTAGCTATCGCTTTGCTGGACAAAAATATAACCGTATGATGACCTGGAGTCTACCGACTACCCACGGGTTGGCCCACAATTATCTAGTTGAGCGTTTTGGCAAAACTCATCCGGAGTATTTTGCTTTGACTGACAAGGGCACCCGGCACGACGGAACTTTCCAATTGTATATTGGCAGCAGCCGGCATGGTCAGGTCTGTTTCAGCAACCAAGAATTGAAGCAGGAAATTTATTTAGATGCAAAAGCAGTCCTCACTAACCAAGCTCCGTCGTCCCGCAATATGCCTCATAATCGCTGGGGTGCGACTTCAGTTCCGGGCGAATTTTTCTGTTTGACTCCGAATGACAGTGTTTATCATTGCCGTTGTCCTGGTTGCTGGCCCGCCTTGTCGAAATCGAATCCGCCCCAAAGTGCTCAGGAGACCAGCGATTTCATTTGGCAATACGCGGCTGACATTGCCTGGAAGCTCAAAAATGAGGGTGTCCCCGGCTGTGTGACTATGTTTTCCTACAATCCGTATGACAAAGTCCCAAAGGTTGAGCTACCGGATAATATGCTAGTGCAGATTTGTTTTTATGGTCCCTGGGCGACCGGCACAAGCAAGGAAGATAATTTGGCGTTATTGCAACGCTGGAATGAGAAATTGCAAAGCAAGCCGTGGCTGTGGAACTACTGCATCCAGCAAGGGCAAGTCACGGGAATTCCGCATAGCACGCCGCGGACAATCGGGAAATACTATCAAGAGATCAAGGATTCCATTTCTGGAGTTTTTTTAGAAACTGAAACCGACGCCTGGCATTTCGGCTACCTGAATTATTATGTCCTTGGCAAAGTACTCTGGGACACGAACACTGATGTTGAGGCACTGCTTGCTGAGCATCACCGTTTGATGTTTGGCGCCGCCGCAGCAGAAATGCAGGATTTTTTCGATACAATTGAACAAAAATGGGTCAAGGATATCTGTGCCAATACGGTCTTTACCGAGGAAGGCCCAAAAACTTATCTGCCGTCACAATATGACCTTTGGACGAAAATTTTTTCTCCCAGCGAGCGTACTCGGCTAGAGGCACTTTTTGTCACTGCGGCCACGAAGTTGGCCAATAATCCCGATTGTCTCGGCCGGTTGAATTTCATCCGCGAGAATTTATGGTCTTCGATTGCTATTTCGGCCAAAGAGTTCGAAGTGATGGCGAATGGGCAACGGGAGCTCTTCTGTTCTATGCCAGAAATTACTGAAGGTGCAATCATTCTGGAAGGCAGAGCAGACGAAGAGGTTTGGCAAAATAGCCCTCGCAGTTGGCTAGTGCCTTTTTTCGGTCGCAAAAATCCAGGCAAAGAAATCGCCGAAGTTGCTACGACTGTCCGCACTGCTTGTGATCAAGACTATTTTTATTTTCTTTTTGACTGCGAAGAGCCTGACACCGAAAACATCAGTCATAAAAAGCGGGAAAAGGATGGTAAGATTTGGTTAGATAACGAAATAGAGATATTCTTGAATCCGTCTGGCGACCTAAAACGCGGCTATCAGATTTTGCTTAATTCCTGCGGCAGCATTCAGGACCTGAGGTTCGAACCGGGTAATATCGATGCTAAATGGGATAGTGGGGCCGAATATCAAATCCGTATCGAACCGGGCAAAAAATGGGTCGCCGAAATCCGCTTGCCGCGAAAAAATCTAGACATAGCTCAAGAGCGTTTTCCGCTCAACTTTTTTCGTGGTCGTGTCCTGAAGGATAAAAATGTGCATTACGGTTACAGCTGGAGTCCATATATCCGACAAGTGCATCGAATGGAGGAGTATGGCTGCCTCGAAATCAAGGAGTCGGTAAAACCAGCATCGATCCTGAAAAACGGTGATTTCACTGAAGGTATTTTTGGCCAGCGTGGTTTGGGTTCAAATGCTTGGATAACTTCCAAGGCTATTGATCCCGCCAATCTAGACCGGAAAATTTACCGCAGTGGCGGCGTCTCTCTCCGTCTGGATGAGAATCTTGAGAGTATGAATTATTATATCACGCAGCTTATCCGCCCGAACACCCGCTATCGTCTTTCTTTTCAACTCAAGCTCGAGGAGGTCAAAAAGCTAACTCAACATGGTGGTGGATTCTATTTAGTTATCGGTTTCGGCAGCGCTAAAAATATCTACTTCCCCGAGAATTCTTTTACTGGGACTATGCCCTGGACTCGGCAAGAACTCGACTTTACGACGCCGGAAAAAATGTTTACTGCGATTGACACTGCCTGCATTCAGCTTGTTCGGGCTAACGGCAGAGCGACTGGAGCGGTATGGATCGACGATGTCAAACTTATCGAATTGGCAAAGTAGTTCCTTGGTCGAAGCTCGGGGGGTGAATTTTCGATTTGGCATTTTGCCGTCAGGATGATAATTGTGGAAAAATTGACTATTTGCACAGATAAAGGTTAAGGCGATCTATGGACGACAAAAACAGCGGGATGTTCTGGGGGCTGGTAGTCGGTGACTGCCTCGGCTCGCCAGTGCAGTTTAGCTCCAAAGACCTGCACCAGGAGATTATTGAGATGCTACCCTGCGAGATTTTTAACACGCCAGCGGGTTACTGGACCGATGATTCATCCCTGGCATTCTGTATTGCCGAAAGTTATGTCCGCTGCCAGGGCTATGATTTGGCGGACATCGCGAATAATTTTGTCCGTTGGCATACTGATGGTTTTTACTCCAGTTTGCCGTATGCTTTTGATGAAGGCGCAGCAACTGGCCGGGCAATCGAAAACATTCGCCACACTGGCCAATTGAAAAATGGCGATGAGTCAACCCAAGGCAATGGCAGTATTATGCGCCTGGCGCCAGCCTTTATGATGAATTATGGCCGTGATAATAACGACATACTATTCGAAATAAGCGACTTGACGCATAATAGCGGGTTCGTTAGAGAAATTGTCGCTCAGATGGCAGAAATTCTCGACTGTCACTGCCGAGGGCAAAAAACGAGCCTGCGGTCAATCTACCATACTCGGGCCCAAGTCGATAATTCCGGTTGGGCGTATTCTACTCTACAGGCTGCGTTATGGGCCTTCGAGAATAGTCGGAATTTTGCTGACGGGATGCTGGCCGCGGTCAATCTCGGCGGTGATGCGGATACTATTGGTGCTGTTTATGGTCAGATCGCGGGGGCATATTATGGCTTCGGGGCTATCCCAGAGCGCTGGTTGAGCAAAATAAAGGACCGCGCCAAGATCCAGCGGTTGATTGAGGATTTTCTCCAGACCAAGCAGGCGCTTTCTGGGTTGACATAGCCGTCTTCAGCAGCTGTCGAGTCAACTATTGTCAGGGCAGTTGATTACTGTTTAGCTGGCTTAGTGGCTAAAATAAATTGATAGGCTTACCTTCGATGCGGCGGATGGCTACTTGTCCGAATTCGTGGTTCTGCATTGGCATACTGCGGTTATCTCCCACGACATAGACAGAGGCCTCTGCGACGGTGCGTTCAGGGAGATTCCAGTCGCAAGATGTGGCAGTGGCCCAAGGCTCTGCTGCCGCCTCGCCATTTATAAGCAGTGTCCCATTGCGAAATTCCACTCGCTCGCCGGCCAAGGCAACTACGCGTTTCAAGAACATAATTTTTGCTCCCGCCAGACGAATAACCACCACGTCGCCGTGTTTTGGGGCAGAGAACCAGAACGCAGGTCTCCAGCACAGCAGGAACTGTCGTTCTTGGTATGTTGGCAGCATACTGCCGCCATTAGTCCAAGCGGGTTGACAAATATAGCGACCGATGCTATAAGTAATGATCGCTACAGCCAGTAGCCGCAAGAAAAAATTGCGGTTTGGCTTAGGGAAGAAGAATGCGCGGAGATTTTTTCTCCAGTTACGATAGTTATTCTTCATTTTCATTGTTCTGGTTGTCTGTCCGGCGGAGGTGGACATTCTGCACCAAGCCGGCCAGGAACATCGTGCCTAGCATAAATGAGCCACCATAGCTGATGAAAGGTAGAGGGATACCGATAATTGGCGCTGCTTGGACTGTCATCCCGACATTGATAATGACGTGCGTGCCGAGCAAGATTGCTGCTCCCAAAGCCAGGCAGCTGCCCAAGGTATTGCCGGCGATAATAGCGGTGCGGCAATAACAGACGATTAGCAATGCCAGCAATAGTACCAAGGTTGCGCCACCCAAAAAGCCTTTCTCTTCTGCGATGACTGAGAAGATGAAGTCGGTCGGGGCGACTGGTTGGGGCAAATATCCGAGCACGTGATGGGTGCCTTGGAGGTATCCTTTGCCGGTCAGTCCGCCACAACCGACCGCCAACAAGGATTGCTCGGCATTCCAGCTGTCGCGGACTTTGCCGTCTTGCAAGGCAAAGAAGTTGTCTCGCCAGGCCGACCAGCGTTCTCGGGTGGCCTGGCTTTGCCACGGCGCGCAGAGTGACAGCGCGGTGTTGCTGGGTGCTTCTAAAAACACCTTCACTCGCTCCTGCTGGTGTGGCTTCATCAGCTGGAACATCACCGGCAGGGCGATAAACGCCGCTATGGCGCTCAGCAGTAGCCAGCGTCTTTTAGCGCCAGTGGCAAACACTAGGGCGAGGGTGACTGGCAGCAGCAATAATGCGGTGCCGTAGTCTGGTTGCAGGCAGATAATCAAAAATGGTGGTATGACTGCGCCGATGATGGGTAATGCCAGCGGGATGACACAATTGCGCAGGGCGGGGCGGCTGGCCAGCCAGGCCATAAAAAATATAGTCAATGGTTTGGCAATCTCGGCTGGTTGGAATAGCCCTATCCCTGGCAGGACAATCCAGCTGCGGGCGTTGTTAATAGTTTTTCCCAGCGGGAAAACCAGGGTCAGCAGGATGAGTCCGAAGAGATAGAAGAGCCAGGAGATTTTTCCCAGTTGCCGGTAATCCAGAACAGTAGCAAAGATATAGACTATTGCACCCAGTATAATCCAAAAAATTTGTCGGTACCACTTGTGGATATATGCTCCACCTATTTCCACGCCGATGCCATAGATAAAGAACACACCGATAATCAAGAGCGTAAGCTGCAGAATTAGCGCTAGATAATCTATTCTGCTGAAATAATATATAAGTCCGGGATGAGTACTACGATTGGGCATAATAAAAAATTATTTCAGGGTATATGGCGGTCAATTGGTTGAATCTGGCAAAACGGCGACCCGGGTATGTTTAGTTTGCCTTTGGCGGCGATAAATCAGGGCTGAGAACAGCCAAAATGCCAGTAAATGCGTTTTTTGTGTTTGGAGGTGTAAGATCAGGCCAGAATGGTCTTCACAGAATTGATAGGAAGGGCAAAGCCAATGCCTATATTCCCTCCACTTTCGGAAAAGATAAAAGTATTTATACCAACAACTTCGCCATTAATATTCACCAGCGGCCCACCACTATTTCCAGGATTAACAGCAGCGTCTGTTTGAATCATAGATTTATATTCGCGTTTATCTGTCCGAGCAGCAAAATTTCTGCTTACGGCAGAAATAACTCCAACCGATACACTGGGTTTGGAATCGTTCATTAAAAAGCCATAGGGATTACCAACAGCAATACTCCATTCTCCGATAATTAGATCGTTGGAATTTCCTAATCTGGCAACGGGAAGGTTATTTCCGTTAATTTTAAGTTTTGCCACATCGTGAATTTCATCTATTCCTGCTATCACACCTTCATATTCGCGTTTATCGGGCAAAATAACTTTAATTTGAGTAGCACCACTAACCACATGGGCATTTGTAATTATATAGCCCTTAGGATCGTAAATAACGCCACTTCCGATAGATTCCACTTGACGCATCATTGGTGCAAAACCAAAGAAATCAAAAAAACCAAAGCCGAAG
>CAZUCG010000103.1:0-7913 GCA_964619145.1 uncultured Lentisphaeraceae bacterium
CCGATTTTAGGCTGTGAGCTATATGTAGTAAACGGCTCTTGTTTAGAGAAAGACAACAGCAAACCGCATTACCAAGGCTATCATCTGGTCTGCCTGGCAGAAACTCACGAGGGCTATGTCAATCTCTGCCATCTCAATCAAGAGGCCTGGCTGAAGGGATTCTACTACAAACCGCGCGTTGACAAGGAGATGTTGCGAAAACACAGCCGCGGTATTATAGCTTTGAGTGCCTGCCTAGGTGGCGAAATACCCTCCTTGATCAACGCGGGACACAACGACGAAGCTGAACTGGCATTGCTGGAATATCTCGATATCTTTGGCAAGAATAATTTCTTTCTAGAGTTACAAGATCACGATTTGCCGGAGCAGAAGCGCGTCAATCCAGTCATCATTGATCTATCTCGCAAACACTCTGTCGGTCTGGTCGTAACCAATGATTCGCATTATCTCAAGCGCGAACACGCTGAAGCGCACGAGGTCTTCCTGTGTATCGGCACCCAGACTACGATGCAGGAACCGAACCGCTTCAAGTTCCCTGGCGGGCCGGAGTACTACTTCAAGAGCCCGGCAGAAATGGCTGCCCTCTTTCCCGACCTGCCGGAGACGGTAAGCAACACTGTGGCCATCGCCGAACGCTGCAACGTCCACCTACCCACAGTTGAGGAAGACCAGGCCAACCATTATCCAGAATACCCTGTACCTGAAGATTACACCCACGCTGAATACTTGCGCTTGCAATGTGAAGAAGGGATGAAATGGCGCTATAACATCGATGTACAGAGCCAGAAACTCAGTGCTGTTGATCAAGAGAAGCTAAAACGCCTGGATTACGAGCTGAGCATTATCAACCAAACAGGATTCACCAGCTACTTCCTAGTCGTCTGGGATTTTCTGCATTACGCCAGCAAAATCGGCGTACCACTAGGGCCGGGGCGTGGCAGTGGCGCCGGCAGCATCGTCGCCTATGTCCTAGGCATCACCCATATCGACCCGCTGCGCTACGGCCTGCTATTTGAGCGCTTTCTGAACCCTGACCGAGTCAGTCCGCCAGATTTCGATATCGACCTCTGCGAACGCCGCCGCCACGAAGTCATCGAATACGTGCGCGACAAATATGGCTCGGCGAACGTGGTGCAGATTGGCACCTTCGGCACCCTGAAAGCCAAAGCCGTGGTAAAAGACGTCGCCCGGGTTTTGGGACGCAGTTATGAGGAAGGCAATCGCATCACCAAACTGATTCCGGCCGACCCTAAGATGACTCTGGACAAAGCTCTGAATGGTGACAAGAAGCACAACATCGCCCCAATCAAGGAATTACAGGAGCTTCTAGCGAATGAACCCTGGGTGCAAGAGCTCTGGAAGTTCGCCCTCATCCTTGAGGGAATGAACCGTAATATGAGCATCCACGCTGCGGGTGTAATCATCGGTGACCAGGAAGTCGCCAATATCGCGCCAATTGCCAAAGGTGCTGGAGATGAGCCCATTACCCAATTCCCAGCCGGGCCCTGCGAATCTCTAGGACTGTTGAAAATGGATTTTTTGGGTCTGAAGACCTTGACGGTGATTCAGGATGCGCTCGATTTGATTGCCAAGAACACTGGCCGGCGCATAGACAGCAATACCATCCCCATTGAAGACCAAGCCACCTACGATTTACTGAACCAAGGTAACACCATAGCTGTATTCCAGCTCGAATCCACCGGGATGCAAAGCCTCTGCCGCCGTTTCGGAGTCAGCCGCTTGGAAGACATCATCGCCTTGATTGCCCTATACCGCCCCGGACCAATGCAGTTCTTGGATGAATTTATCGGTCGGAAGATGGGCACCATCCCAGTCGATTATGACGTGCCCGCGATGAAACCAATTCTGGCAGAGACGTACGGCATTATGCTTTACCAGGAACAGGTGATGCAGGTCGTGCAAGCAGTAGCCGGATTCTCGTTGGGCAACGCCGACATCCTGCGCCGGGCGATGGGCAAGAAAGATGTCGAGGTGATGCTCGAACAATTCGCCAAATTCCAGGAAGGCTGTCGGGCTAATAAAATCCCGGACCATCTCAGCCAGAGTATCTGGGATAAAATTTTGAAATTTGCCGGCTACGGCTTCAACAAGTCCCACAGCGCTGCTTACGGTATGCTCTCATACCGGACTGCCTGGCTGAAGGCAAATTACCCGGCCGAATTTATGGCGGCGGTGCTGACCAACGAATTAGGTAATGCGGAAAAGCTGGCTTTCTATCTTAAGGAATGCCGAGCGATGAACATCAATGTCCTGCCGCCAGATGTTAATGTCTGCGATGCGAGTTTCTCAGTCGATGGCAACGATATCCGTTTTGGCTTGGCCGCGGTGAAAAATGTCGGCACCTCGGCAGTAACCGGCATCGTCACAGCCAGAGAAGAAGGCGGGAAATTCACGTCCTTAAAAGATTTTTGTGAGCGCGTCGAAGGCAACAGCAAGAAGAATATGGAGAATTTGATTAAGGCTGGTGCAATGGATGGCTTCGGCCTGCAGCGTTCACAACTAGCGGCCATTTATGAGGATGTTATGGCCCAGGCACAACAGACTCTGCACGACCGTAAGATCGGCCAAGGGTCGTTGTTTGACCTGCTCTTGCCGGCCGAGAAGAGCTTTATCGAATTGCCGGTGCCAGATATCCCAGAATGGGACATCAACGAACTGCTCAGCAATGAAAAGGAGCTGCTCGGTTTTTATATCAGCGGCCACCCCATTGCCAAGGCGCAAGACTTAGTAGACAAATTCCAATTAGACGACCTAAGCATCATTTCCCAGCTTCCTGACGGCACGATGGTCCGTTCAGGGGCCTATTTGACTAGCATTGCCCAGAAATACGCCAAAAAAGACAACCGCCCGTGGGCCATCTTGGGGCTTGAGAGCCGTGAGGCCTCTATCGAGGGGCTGCTGTTCTGCGACTCCTACGCGGAAATTTCAGAACACTGCCCACAAGCGCTCTCAGCTGGTGAAGTCGTTTTTGTGGAGGGCGAAGTAAACCGCAGAGAGGCTGATTCGCCTGCCGCCATCCACATCAACAAAATCTACCCGGCCAGTCAGGCAGAAGAGCAGTTCGCCGGGATGCTGCATTTAAAGATTTGCGAGGAGGCGGCCAGCGAAGAGAAGCTAACCGCCTTGCGGCAGATCTGCCTGGATCATCCCGGCAACACGCCCATAATTTTCTGTTTATTCTGCAGCAATGGCAATTTAATTTTTTCCAACAACGACAAACTGGCAGTCCGGAACTCGCCAAAATTCCGTCAATATCTAGCTGAGCTTTTTGGCGAAGACTGCCTGATAATCAAGCCCAGCCGCAGTCGCCCGCAGCGAAGTAATCGCCGGCAATGGAAGTCGCGCAACTGATTTTATTTATTAACCCGTTCTAATTCAGACACACTTTTCTGCTCTACATTTTAGCCTATTCCCTCAACCATCTCAATTGCTCAAGTATGAAAATCAAAATTCCCATAATCAAGACAGTCGATCTCATTGTCGTCGGTGGCAGTCATTCCGCCTTAACTCTAGCCGTGAGCTGGAAAAAAGCCGGTGGGAGCGTCTTCGTCATCACCCCATATTCATATTTTGGCGAAGAAGTCTGCGCCGGCTTAGAACTCCAACAAGTCCCCGCGGAGTTGGGCTTGGGTGAGAATCCTACTCCGAATGCCGTCAAAAAATTCTATGAGGATATGCTTCTGGAGGCCGAGATTGAGTTCCTTTACCAGAGCTTCCCAATCAAGATCACCCAGGGTCAGGGCTCTTCCTTTGCCGGGTTGGTTATTGGCAACCGCAGCGGCTTCCAAGTCATTGCTGCCAAGGGCACGATTGACGGTACCGAACGAGCCTTGCTGGCTGATTTAGCGCATTTACCACGCAAGCCATTCCGGCCTGGTCTGCGCACCGTCGAACGAGTGTTGCTGGCTGAAAATCTAGGTGAATACAGTAATTTGGCGACGACGTCACTGCCCTTCACCTATCAGATTGGCGACAAACAATATCAACTGTACTCTGTAAGCAAAGAGATTAGTTTTATCGACAACACCCCTGCGACTCTGGCCAAGATTGAAGTAGAAATGCGCAAAGACAGCTTCCAGCCGCAGCTGGTTTACATTGCTGACCAATGTAATTATCAACTGGTGGATGGCATCAGCATCAGCTATATCCCAAATCAGCATTCGCCAATCTTTTTCGCCCCGCGGCATAGCCTAGAAGACATCCAGGCGATTCTCTCGACACTACCGGTGGCCAAACCGAAATCAGTTTTGGATGGCGACCAGCCGACTGCCAACGGTGATTTAGAGGTCGTGCGCCAAGATGCCTGGTTCCGCTATTCAGCCTCGACCGCGGCAGTAGAATTTGAGTTAAACTCGTTACCTGTGAGTGAGGAATACGAGGTCGTGGTAGTCGGCGGTGGCACCGGCGGTGCACCCGCAGCGATCGCGGCCGGCCGCAGTGGCGCCAAGACTCTCTGCCTGGAAAATGGCAGCGCTTTAGGCGGCCTCAGTACTTTAGGGCGGATCGGCTCATACTGGTTTGGCAATCGGGTCGGTTTCTGCCAGGAACTCGATCAAGGAGTCACAGCAATGGGCCCGAATCCCAAATACCCTGCTGAACACAACAAGAAGGATAGCGAATGGAAACGCCAATGGCTGTTGCAGGAAGGCGATGCCGCCGGCGTGGAATTTCGTTTTAACCACCTAGTTATAGCTGCGCTTAAGACTGGTAATCGAGTCAGCGGTGTTCTAGTAGCCAGTCCTTGGGGGGTGCAAGTCATTCGGGCGCAAGTAGTCATCGATTCTACCGGGAACGCTGATGTCGCCGCCGCAGCTGGGGCAAAACTAGCTTCTGAGACCATCGAGCCGGCTGTGCAAGGCGCAGGCCTGCCGCCAGTCATTCCCGGCAACGACTATAGCAATACGGATTATACCTTCATTGCTGACTCGGATGCCTGGGATGCTACCCGGGCTTTCGTGCAAGCCAGGCATAAATTCTCAGAACACTTCGATACTGCACAGATTCTGGACACACGGGAGCGGCGGCGAATCGTCGGTGACATCACCTTGCAACCGCAAGATTTTTACGCTAACCGCCAATATGACGATACCATCACTATTGCCAGAAGTAACTTCGACACCCACGGCTTTATTATCTCACCGATGTTTATGCTCCAGCCGACCGACGAAGAACCACATTTTGCCAAAGTGCCTTTCCGGGCGCTGTTGCCACAAAAACTGGAAAGCATCCTGGTTACCGGCTTAGCCGTCAGCGCCCATCGTGACTGCCTGCCGTTAATTCGGATGCAAGCCGATGTCCATAACCAAGGCTATGCCGCAGGGCTAGCCGCCGCACTGGCTGTCCAGGAGCAGTGCTCATTGCGTGAAATTCCGGTTCGCAAACTCCAGTCAATGCTGGTTAAGGCCGGCATCCTGCCAGGCAGCATACTATTCGAGAATGATGGCGTCCCCGGGGTCTCAGCAGATGACTCGCACGCCAAATTGGCTAATATCTTCTTGGACCCGGCGGCCGCCCTGCCCGCCCTGCAGGCAGAATTTGCCGACCAGCAAGACCTCCTGAATGCTCAAATCCTAGCTTTTTTGGGTGATGCCTCCGGCCGAGAAGTACTGGCTCGCACTATCGCCAATAGCCTCTGGGACGAAGGCTGGAATTATCGCGGGATGGGACAATTCGGATTCTCCGTCAGCCCTCTTGATTGTCAATTGGCCGCGCTTGCCAACCTCGGCAATGCCGAGACTATATTTCTGGAGAAATTGCAGCAATTAAAGCCTGCGGATGCCTTCTCGCATTTCCGGATTATGGCCTTGATATTTATGAAATATCCATCTCGCGCTGGCATTGAGCCGCTGGAGAATCTGCTCACTTCGCCTGGTATGGCCCAGCACGCCTTAAAGAATTACCGTGATGCCATTGCTTCAAACCGCCAGGAAGTCAACGACAACTCAGTCCGCAATGCCCAGTTGAAAGAGCTATATTTGGCCCGGGCGTTAAACGCCTGTCAGCCGGGGAATATCCAGGCTATGCGCTCACTTAATGAGTACGCGAATGGCTTACAAGGGCATTATGCCAAATTCGCCTTGGACGGATTGACAAATTGACTCGTTCGTCGCTGTCAGCGCGGGCTATAATTTCGCCTGCCTGGCAGCCCGGGCCGCGGCAAAGAACTCCTCAACCGAACGCAGGCCGAATTCTTGGGCGATCTCTGCTGCCGTAAATTCATCCGTCAGACTATAGAGGACACCTACTCCCAAAGGCACTTGGGTATCTATTAGTATCTTGTCCTTGTATTTACGACGGAGAGCAGGAAATTTTTGAGCATTTCCATCGCCGTGCATCACGAAGCGGTCGAGGTTTATTCTGGCCCAGGCAATGCGGTGATAATACGTCGTGCTGCTGATAATCCTTCCCAATGGATCAAGGATATCGCTGGTGGCGTCTTTGATGGCGCCGACAAAGAATGCGTGGGTGCGAAAGGCCCAATTCGCTTGCACGTGTCCGCCGTGATAATAACTGGCGAAGCACAAAATGTCCGGTGCCAAGCGCGTATATTCATCGCGCAGCTCATCGAAATTCAAGTCAAAACAGAGAATACCGCCTAGCCGGCCGGCAGGGCTATCGACCACCACGGCAGATTTGCCAGGCGAGATGCCTTTTTGCAGTGCCGGTATGGTCGGGAACATCTTATGATAGCAGCCCAAATATTGCCCTTCAGGACCATAAAAAACGATAGATTGATAGACCTTGGAGCCTTCGCGAGTCAGCGATACGCCAGCGATGGTGCAGGCATTCCGGCGGGCGAAATCGCGGTACGCGGTCAGCATTGGCCCAGGCGCAGCGATGCATTCTGCCGTCGCTGGAGTCTGCTGCATAATCATCACTTCGCAGGTCACCACCAAGTCTACACCAGTGCCATCCAGACGCTCAGCCGCCTCCTGGAATTGCCGTAGCGCTTCGCCCGCTGGTTCATCCTGGCGTTCATTGACCATCGCGTGAATCGCAGCGACATTGATAAATTTTGCCATCGCGAGTGCCTTTTATTTGCAGGCTTGGATAAAGCTTTGCAGAATTTTTTTCTGCCCGGGCAGATGTTGAATCCGTTCGGGATGCCATTGCAAGGCCAGGCAGAACTTCCTGGCGGTTAAGTCTATCGGCTCCATCGCTTCGATAACGCCATCCTCACTCCAGGCCACTGCTCGGAAGCCCTCGCCCAGTGTCTTAATAGCCTGATGATGAGAGGAGTTAATCAGCTGCTCACCAGGGGCGAATGCCGCTGCCAGCAACGAGTCTTCCGCCACCGTGGCAGAGTGATAATTTTCCGCGTCGCCAGGCGCGAATGCGTGTTTCAAGCCGTTCGGGTATGCATCGGGGAGGTGCTGATGCAACGTCCCGCCAGCCGCGACATTCAACTCCTGGAGGCCGAGACAAATGCCCAACACAGGCATTTCCGGCCATTTCAGGAGCATCCGGGCCAAAGCGATATCCCACTCGGCCCGTTGCGTTAGCAAGGGATTCATCGCAGGGTGGTCATTTTGGCCATAGAAATACCCCGGGACATCTGGACCACCGGTCAAGATCACACCGGCGAATTTGCCTCGTAGTTCTTCTACCAAACTGAGATCACTGGCTGGCGATAAGATCACCGGGTATCCGCCAGCACCTAGAATAGCGTCTGAGTATGCGCTACACGTCCCCAGGAGAAAATTGGCATTCGGCGCTGCATTACAAAATGCAGTGATAGCAATAATCGGGCGGCTCATTTTATTCACCAGCTTTCTCAGCTGGCTGGATATCAATCTGCCGATAAGCAAAAATTGTCCACGCCACTGCTTCAGAACCGCTGACTTTGAGAGTATATTTTCCAGGCAGATATGCCCAGCCGCCGCCTTTGCTGC
>CAZUCG010000104.1:0-7875 GCA_964619145.1 uncultured Lentisphaeraceae bacterium
AGAGTTCCTGAATCCGTAAAAATGACGACGCGATTTTTACTTCACGGATTCAGGTACTATCATTGCCAGTGATAATCAGCTGTGCATTGGCATTAGGTGCGCCAACAGAATCTAGCATTCATAACTTTCTTCCCTTTGCTATGTGTTTTGTTGCTGGAAACAAAAAACGCCTCGGAGTTTTGCTTCCTTCGAGGCGTTCTAGTGATTCTTGGCACAAAAAAGACGGGCAGGACTCTCATCTCGTCCGCTTTTATTGTATCTCCAAGAGACACACAAACGGCAGAGAAGCAGCTAAAGCCGCCAACAATACAAGTAGATCATATCTCGCGATGCTTGAATCATTGTTCTCCACCCATTTTTAGTACACAATTACAATAAACCTAAATATGTCATAATACAAGTCGAAAAATTGTTTTTAGGAAAAATTTGTCATCTATCGGCGTTTTTTGTTCAGGGTCCTGTTCTCTGGTTATTTTTGCCAATCTATTGGGCAGGTGCTGTGAGTGTTTAAGTTCTTGATTTTCTATTTTTTTTGCTGGCATTACGTTACTCGACTTTACTCGCACGGGGACGGCAATTTTCAGCGTTCGCATTTGCTATTTTCCGCAATCTGTAATATGTTAACGGCAGGTTTTTTTCGGCCCTTTCCATAGTGTGGTCGTGGTCGTTTAATTTTATCTTTTAAGCAAGGATATCTTCAAGGATGCAAACACTTTATCGTGCTTTCCGCACCCAGGTTGATGCGGCGAGGATGTTGGCGCATACTAGCGAGTTACTGCAATTGGAACTCGGGCAGACCTTTTCCTGCTACCACGCTTCGGCTCAACGGACGCTGGAAATACTGCAAGAGACGGGGATTCCTAAGGCCGAGAAAATATCTTTTCCGGCTGACGGTAAGACAGCCTATCAGGATAAAATCACCCCTTTAGGCTGGGAGGCATCGATTGGCAAATTGACCATCCTCTCGGGTGCTGGCATTGAGCCTGGTTTGCTGGCGGCTGATTATCAGCGGCATCCTTTCCATCTTATCAAGGGCTCGTGTGCAACTGCCCCGGGTGGAGAAGAGGTCCGTATTATCGCTGAGGAACAGCTGTTGGCTGGTGGCGACTACCACGACGCGCTGGTGCTGATTCCTGCCGACAGCGGCCCGGTGAGCAACAGATTAAAAACATATCTGGATTATGGCGTCAAGGGAGTCATCAGCGATTATGCTATGAATAGCAAAGATGCCCCCGATGGCATCCAGTGGTGCAACGCATTCACCGAACGCGCGAATTGGCACGTGACTCTCGATGATCGGCCGTTTGTCGCTTTTTCGGTCACTCCTCAGACCGGCGCGTTGTTGCGCCAGGCGCTGTCTCAGGGCGAGGTCCGGGCTCGCGTTGAATGCGATGGGCGGCGTTACGAAGACACGGTGTCGTTGGTAACGGCCTGCGTGCCGGGACGGCGCAAGGAAGAATTCTGGATATTTGCCCATTTATATGAGCCCTTAAGCAATGACAACTCCAGTGGTGTGGCGGCGGCCATTGAGACGGCCAGGATACTGCAGCAGAGAGGCCAGCCGGAATTCTCGCTGCGGCTGATTTTTGGCTTGGAGCATTATGGTTTTGCGGCGTATGCTTCAACCCGGGGGGAGAATCTTTCCCCGCAAGTGATTGGCGCCTGCAATTACGACGCGATGTACCTCCGCCAGGGCTGGGAAATAGATTTCCGTTGTGCTTCACCGACGCTGCCCTTCTATGGCAATTATCTGGCAAAAATGCTCGCCGATGAATTGCGGGACGAGCCGGAGGTGCCGGTAATCAAATTCCGCAATAGCTTCCCTTGTATGTATGACGATGATTCGTTCCTCGGCGATTCGACTACCGGCGTCCCGACGGTCTGGCCGATTCGCAGCGGCAAGAATTTCTGGCACAATTCTAAGCAGACGCTCGATTATGTGCAGAAAGAACCGTTCGCCGTCGGTTGCGCGATTAACACCGCTTTCGTTTCGGCGATGATTTTCCCCGAGCAGCGTTTGCTGGCGAAGGTGCTGCCGATTGCCCGCGTGCAGTTGCAAAGTGAACGGCAGTTCGTGGTCGGCTCGCTGAAAAAGCACCTGACTTTGCGCTACGATATCCTCACCCAGAACTTGGAGAATTTCCAGCGCTGTTTCCCGAGCGAAAAGGTCACTCCGTTGCTTGAGGAATGGAAAAATGAAACCCTGCCGATGCTCTCGGCGCTGCCGGCTGAAGGTGTTCTGGAATATGAGTCGTGGAGCGAGCCACTTGAGCAAGTCGTGCCTTCACGCTTGACTTGCGGCCTGCCGTATGATTTAGCCAGGGTCCCGAGCGCTGAGAGAGTGCCGTTGCCGGGAAGAGTCCTTTATGGACCGCTGGCGGCAATATTGTCCGCTATGGACGGCAAACGAAATCTAGCCCAGATTCTCCGTCGCGTCTCGCACGAGACGCGGCGCTGGCTGGGTCGGCACGAATGTCAGCCGTTGTTGAGGGCCATCTACTATTTGTCGAAGTATGGCTATGTCGCTTTGCACAATCGGAATAATCGCGATAATTTGGGCGAGTTACTGAAAGAATCTTAAATATGACTGCACATTATACCCATTCGGCTGACGGACTGTCGATTTTTGGCTCCTACGAGCGTTTCAATCGGGTGCTTTATGGCGGGCATCAACACGATGACCGGCAAGAGCGCTATTTCACCTTCGCTGGCGATACACCGATTTTCTTGGGTTCTTCCAGCGACTACAGCCAGGATACCTGGTGCTACCAGGCGAAGAATGGCGTGCTGCTTAGTGGCTTGGCTTTGACGGAAGGCTATGCCGAGATGGGCTCGCACGACGGCTATTCCAGCTGGTTCCACAATTGTTCGGATATCCTAGCCACCTGGCGAAATGGTTATCTGACTTATCGGCTCAGTCATTTTTCACCGCGTTTCCCGGATGTGCTGGTCGAGATGGCAGTCTATCCACTGAATCCCGACGATGGCTTCCTGGTGAATTATAAGATAACTACCGACCAACGCGTGCTCTTCTGCGCGGGCTTCGGCGGCATTACCCCGTTTTTTGGTCGTTTTGAATACCATACTTCGCCGCGACGCGATTTCAGCATCGAGGATTGCGCCGATAATCAGGCTGCGCTGCAGCGCGATTGCGCGGCTGTCAGTGGTCCAAATGGCGTGCAGATGCTGCTGGGGACGGACTTCCCGTGCGAATATTCGCTGACTTCAGCCCAAGCCCTGACTGAAGCCAGCCCGTCGCTTTTTCTAGCGGAGCACGCTGGCGAGAAGTGCGTAATTAAGCTAAAGAAAGTCATCCCTGCCCATACGACCTTTAGCGGTAATCTGCTGTTGTTGCGTAATGGTACGCCGGAGAAAATGCGCGAATATCTGTCAATGGACGACCCTGGCCGTTTTTTGCGGGGGCGGATTCGGGCGAAGTACTCAGCGGTTTCCTTCCATACTCCAGATGCGCGCTTAAACGCCAGCGTCCCGGATACGACTATTGCGCTCGATGCCGCCTTCCACGGCCAGAGCTTCTACCACGGCGCAATTGGTTATCACGCGCCATTTTTAGGTTGGCGGGGCTGGTATGCGCCGAGTCTGTTGGGTTGGTCAGAGCGAGTGCGCACGGCCATCGAGAGTCATTTTGCCACCATCACCCGCAGTACTGGTGAAGAGCGGGTCTGGTGGGATGGCGCTGACCGTCCCGACCTCGACCACGAGGGCACGCAGTACCATCAGCTGCAGAATTCCTCCGGCCATCTAACGGCTTTGTTACATCGTGATGACATCTACAATATGCAGGAAGTTGCAGTCGATATGACCTTGTTCTATTTGGAGAACAGCGGCGATTGCGCGACTGGCAAACGGATTTACGAGCGACTGTTGGAAATTTTGTCTTGGGAAGAGCGCATCCTCGACCCCGATGGCGATGGCTTGTACCAGAATTTCCTCAACACCTGGATTTCCGATGGTCATTCCTACAATGGTGCCGGTTGTGCTCAAGCCAGCGCCTATAACTACTTTGCTAATTGCGGCGCGGCGCGTCTGGGGCGTAAACTCGGGCTGGATGTCACCCAGTTGGAAGCGCGGGCAGAGAAGATTCTAGCCGCTTTGCAGGAAAAGTTGTGGTTATCGGCTGAGGGTGTCCTGGCGGAGTCAATCGACACCATCGGCAACCGGCTGGTCCATCCCTCGCCGGAGCTCTCTACTACCTACCTGGCCATTGATTGTAGCGTGGTTACGGAAACTCAGGCCTGGCGGATGCTGAAGTGGACGGAGCGCAATTGCAAAAGCATTGTCACGGTTCATCGCCAGGGGAGGCTGTGTTTTTCTTCAAATTGGCTGCCCAAAAAATATTCCACCTGCGGGATTTTTCCGGCTGAGAATACCTGCCTGGCCTTGGCCTATTATCGCAATGGGCAGCCGGAGAAGGCGTATGAGATTGTGCAAGGGTTGATTGATGCCTTTGCGTTGTCGCCGTATCCGGGTTCAATTACTCACGTCCTGTCGGCTCAGGGCGGCAGCGATGATGGCGATATCGATTTCACCGATGTCTCCAGCTGTTACTTGCGGATGTTGCTGGAGGGTCTTTGGGGCGTACGCTTCCGCTTGCTCGAGGATAGGATTTATCTGGCTCCCCAACTGCCGTCGGAATGGGACGCCTCCGAGCTGAATCTGCCATCGGTTGCTCTGACCTTCCGGCGGTCGGGTAATTGCGAATCGTTGCTGGTATGCATTGCCAATCCGGCTGAGAAAGTGATTGTTTTACCGATGCGCTATGCGAAAATCGAGCAGCTTCTGCTGAATGGCGAGGAAGCGTCTTATACTTTGCGAAAGGGTTTTGGGCGGAGTTATCTGGAATGCCGTACCAATCTTTTCGGGAAAATCGAGTTAAAGGTTTTTTATGCGGAAGTGCCTTTTCCGAGTCTGGATCAGGCGCAGCTGACTGTGTTCCCTGGCAATCTGGCCGCGATTACGGTGAGGAATGCAAGTGTTGCTGTTCTTGAAGCCCAGGCTGGCTTGCTGGAGGTTCTGTTTGAGAGCCCGACAGAGCATATTGTGCGGATTTTGGCTGATAAAGACGGACTATACGACTGTTTTGTTGCAGCTGACAATGTGCTGCTGCCGCTCACTCTCGAGGTCAAAACATTGCCACAGGAAGAGTTGCCGCTGTCTATCGATAAACAGGAAATGCTGCCGTTGGGGCAGTTCTTCAATTACGCATTAGCCCATATTCATCAGCAGGAATTCCGCTCACTCCGGCCACAGGGTTATTCGATTGGTATGCGTTTGAATGGACGCTATGCCTGGGAATGGAATCACTACGGTCATAATGCCTTGCAAGTCGATGACGCGCTCCTGCGAAACAGCGGCGGGACTTTTACCACGCCATCCGGCTGGAAATTTGCGACCCCGGAGCAGGGCAAAAACGCCGCTTGTGTCTCACTGTGGGATAATTTCCCCACAAAGCTGGAAATACCGATTAGCGGTCGAGCGCGGGCTCTGGCAGTATTGTATTGTGGTACTACCAATGCTATGCAAACGGCCGTTTGTAATGCTCGTCTGGAAGTGCTTTATGCCGATGGCAGCAAAGTCAGTTGCGATTTGCAGCAACCTGATAATTTCGATGATTTTCTGCTACCGACTTATCAGAAACAGAATGAGGCGGTTTATTTTGGCAAAGGCACGCACGGTCTGGTGCAGATTATTCGCTTGGACCCAGACCGGGAGCTCTGCAGTTTTCAAGCTGAGGCGATCGCTAACGAGGTGATTCTCGATGTACTGGGCCTGACCTTGGCGCGCTGAATATATTCGCAGCAGCAGTAGCCCTAAATAGCGCCGCTGCTGGTACGAAGGAAGGCGGACGCTCAGACGATATTTAATGCGGTAGCGCCCAGGCCTCGATAATGGTTTCGGCCAAGAGCCTGTTGCTGGCAGCAGTCAAGTGTACGCCGTCGCGGGTGAGGAGCAAACCGCTATGGCCAGGATGCTTGGACCATTCCTGGCGGAAGACGGTGTCAAAAGGCACCAGGCGGCAACCGCACTCGTCTGCCGCCGCGCGAGCAGCGAGGCAATAATCAGCCAAGATATCGCCGTGCTCAAACTGGGCCGGCCCTTCAAAGAATGCTGCCGGTGTGCAGATGGATAATTTCTTGCAGCCGCTGAGTTTAGCCAGATGGCAGACCCAAACGATATTGCAGCGGTATGCCTCCACGCTGACGGTCGGTTCGTCGGCCCAACAGCCACGACCTACCGCGGCGTCATTGGCGCCCAAGAAGATCATAATGGCGTCGGGCTTCCGGTCCAGGACATCGCTTTGCAAGCGGGTCAAGGCCCACGGTGTCTTGTCGCCGCCGCGGCCAGCATTGATGACTTTATAATCCGGCAATGACTTCTGCAGAAAACTGACATACCCCTCGGTCGCGGCAGTAAGGCTGTCGCCAAAACAGATCACGGTGTCATTTTTTTCCAGGAAGGGTTGACTAAAATCCAGCATCGCATCTCCTTTCAACTTGCCAATCAAAGAACTTCTTTTAAGGTATATTCTGGCTTGCCGCAGCCTAATTGCTGCAACGCCCGCACGACCACAAATGGGTCTTTACCGTGTATCTGCTCGAAGAGATGGCGTTTGTCTGCGGGGTCGGCGTGGTATTGCGTCGGTAGAGAGCCGGGGATCAGGTCCTCGGTCTTAAGCAGATCCAAGGCTGCGGTCTCGATGGCCACGATATCGCGGCCGGCCAGGATGCCGATATCAGGCACTAGTGATGGTGTGGTCATCCCCCAGCAATCGCAGAAGACGGTGATCTCCTTCAGCAGGCTGATGAAAATGACATTCTCGGGCGCAAAAGTCTTCAGCACTTCTGCCGTGGTGCGGGCCATCCCTTGCTGGAAGGCCTCATAACCGCCACCAGACATACTCAGGGCCTTATGCGGGCAGATCAGCACACAGTGCTGGCAGAATTTGCATTCGTGGAAATTGAATTTTGGTGGTTCGTCTGGTTCGCAGGTGATGGCATTGCTGGGGCAATGGGCGGCACAGATGCCGCAGCAGGTGCAGAGTTCGTCATCGCGATCGATGCCGCCTTCCAGCTTATGCAGTTTGCGGCGAGTGCTGTGGACGACTGCGCCCATTGAGAGGTTCTTGGAGGCACCGCCGAACGCGCAGCAGCCGTGACCCTTGAGATGCGAGAAATCCAGCAAGGCATCCGCATCGACGATTTCACCAGCCAGCTCCACTTCTTCCAGCCCGCGGAAGGGAGGCTCAATTTTTTTGCGATAGAAATATTTATCAGCAGTGCCGGCGACCGGTACGATTTGGCAGCCGATAGTCTCGGTGGTATAGCCGCGGGCAGCCGCATTGCGGACTGCGTTGGGGCCGTCACAGATGAAGACTTCGGCGGCGCCGGCTTCTTGCAATTTTGCGACGAGTTGTCGTACCAAGTACGGGTGGATGGTAGAAAAACCGAACCCACCACCGAGGTGCATTTTGATCGCGACGCGTTTTTCGTTAGCGAAGGTCGGCAAATCCAGCTGTTCCAGGAGGCGCAACCATTTGGCACCGATGCTGTTCTTAGGCTTGAGGTCAACGCTGGCGTATTTGGCAAAAAGTAATTCTGTTTTCATTTTTTCTCCTGCGGGTAGTTAGGCTGATAAAATTTATCCGAACTATCTGTCATCTGGGATTAGCCAGGAGGTTGATTTTTCTTCCAGCCTTGGTTGTCGCCTGGAGGGGGCAGGTGCTGCAATCAGTCATCGGCTTTTCAAGGCCACAGCAGTTTCAAAGTGGGCTGTCCGGGGGAACATATCAAAGAGGGCGAGTTTTTCCAGGCGATAGTAGCCATCGGCACACAGCGCCTTCAGATCACGAGCTAG